>NZ_RCXU01000002.1:0-171544 GCF_004167315.1 Blautia sp. aa_0143 | reverse complement strand
CGGTACTTCGTACCGTTAAAAATGGAATAGCAGTTCCGCAGTAGCGGAACTGGCATTCCGTTTAAGCATAATTTGCAGAAACTGTATCTGAAAAAAGAAACGGCAGCAGACAATAAAGCGGTGATCGTGATTGTCCACGGACTCTGTGAGCACCAGGGCAGGTACGATTATTTTGCGGAAAAACTTCATGAGGCGGGAATAGGAACCTATCGTTTTGATCACAGAGGACATGGACGGTCTGAGGGTGAAGAGACTTTTTATTCAGATTTCAATGAGCTTCTGGACGACACCAACGTAGTTGTGGATATGGCAATTGAGGAAAATCCGGATGTCCCGGTATTTCTTCTGGGACACAGCATGGGCGGATTTACGGTTTCTCTGTACGGAGCCAAATATCCGGACAAAAAGCTCCGGGGGATCATTACCAGTGGTGCGCTGACCGCAGATAACGGCAATCTGATACGTGGTGTGCCGGGAGAAATGGATGTACATACGCGCCTTACCAATCAGCTGGGTTCAGGTGTATGCTCTGTACAGGAAGTGGTAGACTGGTACGGAAAAGATCCATACAATAAACAGTCCTTTACAGCGGGGTTATGCTATGCGATCTGCGACGGACTTGACTGGTTCAAAGAGAAAAAAGCAGAGTTCCATTATCCGGTCCTTATGACACACGGCGAGAAAGACGGTCTGGTAAGTGTACAGGATACCTATGATTTCTTTAAAGAAGCAGGATCAAAAGACAAGCAGATGAAGATCTACGGCGGACTTTTTCATGAGATCCTGAATGAGTATTGTAAAGATGAAGTGATCGGGGATATGATCCGGTGGATGGAAGTGAGGATCTGAATATAAACAAATTGTTTTACAAGTAGCAGCAAAGCCAGGTGGAAACATATAACACCTGGCTTTCTTTTGCAAAGAGATTCTGTTACAATAGCAGGATGAAAACAAGAAGACAGAACGGGAGAAAAATAACCATGTCAAATATCATAGAAATCACAGATTTCAACGCTTCGGAGCTGGATGTATATGCCAGGATCTCGGAGATACAGCTTTTGAACCGGGCAGAACCGGAGAAGGGGATCTTTATTGCGGAGAGCCCGAAGGTTATTGAGAGAGCTTTGGATTCCGGGTGCCAGCCGATTTCTTTTCTGGTGGAACATAAACATGTTGAGGGTGAGGCAAAAGAACTGATCCGTCGTTGTGGAGACATCCCGGTTTATACGGCAGAATTTGATGTGTTGACGCAACTGACCGGATTCAAGCTGACAAGAGGAATGCTCTGTGCAATGCGCCGGCCGGCGCTTCCTGATATAGTCGATGTATGCAAAAATGCCCGCAGGATCGCAGTTCTGGAAAATGTGGTAAATCCTACTAATATAGGCGCGATCTTTCGTTCTGCGGCGGCTCTTGGAATGGATGCGGTACTGCTGACACCGGGATGCAGCAATCCACTGTACCGCCGTGCGATCCGTGTCAGCATGGGAACTGTATTTCAGATACCATGGACTTTTTTTGATGAAAAAACAGAGTGGAAAACGGAAGGAATCCGGTCTCTGAAAGCGATGGGATTTAAGACGGCAGCCATGGCTCTTAGGGAGGATTCCTTTGATATTGATGATCCTCATCTGATGGCAGAAGAAAAACTGGCAGTAGTTCTTGGAACAGAGGGGGATGGCCTTGCTTCGGAGACCATTGCGGATTGTGATTATACAGTATGTATTCCAATGGCACACGGTGTGGATTCACTGAATGTGGCGGCAGCCAGTGCAGTTGCATTTTGGCAGCTGGGAAAACGCTAAATATTTAAGAGAGTTCCCGTTTTTTATGATCTTGCATTCCGGTTTTCTTCTTCCATATCCATCAGATGAAAAGAAAGCAACAGATACAGGATCTCGTTTCTGTCTGTAAGATCTGAATCCAGAAAAGCTTTGATCTTATCCAGACGATAAAGAAGAGTACTTCTGTGGATAAATAAAGCGCTGGCAGTATGAGAAATGTTCTGGTTGTGCTCCAGAAAACAACGCAGTGTTTCATAGAGATGAGATTGCTTTGCCTCATCCTTATATTTCATTGACAGAAGCTTTTCGTGACAGACCATGTAAGCAGGAAGCTTTCTGGTTGCCTGTTCCAGAATATAGGGCAGAGCGATGGAGTCAAAATAGTGGATACTTTCTGCGGGATTTTTGCGTTTTCCAACCTGCAGGGTAACAGAAGCCTGCGTGTATTGCCGGTGGAAATTGAAATGTCCAAGCATCTTCCGGCTGTATCCGGCGCTTAACATGCTGCTTTTGATAAAGCCCTCGATCTTATCGGAAATCTCATGGATAGTCAGAGTGCAGAGATCCAGATTGATAAAAAGCACAGCATTGCCCTTATGTTCCGTGGCACAGCTGGCGGGAATTGTGTTTTCCAGATAGTTGCAGATGGCATTAAGGGTCAGATTTTTCTGGTCGATCAGTCCGGTCTGGATCAGGATGCATTGATACATATGGGAAGAAAGCCATCCCACATTTGTCAGCTGCTGACTGATTTTTACATAATCAGCTCCGGGATCAGTCAGAATGGACATAAAAATCTGATGCAGAGGAAAAGCTTTATCCCGGCTGTGCATGATTCCTGTAGAAAGTGCATGGGATACCATCTGGGAAAGGTACTCCAGAACAAAACCAAACGTATCATCCAGGGGAACCTCACCTTCGGAAAACATCAGCCTGTATACTGCTTTATCATTATTGGAGATATTTACGCAAAGAGAAGGAGCAGTAAGGCCATTTCCCGGATAATAAAAATATCCGGTTTTATAAAAAGCCTCTTCGTAATGAGGATCCTGCTTCAGGCTGTCCACAATAGCCCAGGAATTTTCAGTGGAACCCAAAACAGAATTGGAAAGATCACTTAGATTCCAGTCTCTGGAGGCAATGATAGTAAAATCCATACCGATCAGCATCATTGGATTGGGAATAATGGAAGCTGTAAGATCCAGAAGCTCCTGGATAGATGCGTTCCGGAGACGGGAATCCATCAGGGACTGATTCCACTGATCATAGAGGATAAAAATATCCTGAATCCTGTTAAAGACAATATTGACTGGAATATCTTCAGGGATGATACACATGTTTGGCTGAGTTAATTCGTAGTTCTGATAGATTTTTCCAATCATCAGGAACAGAATATTTTTGGGATGATGAAAAGTGAGCTGAAAATCCGGATCTGTGATAAGGTAAACACGTCCATCCTGAAGAACGGTGTTCTTTTCAAAGCAGGAAGGGCAGGAAAGGGTGGGGGATGTATCCAGCCTGGATGTATGCATGGAAAATGATTTCTGCAGGTGATAGCATATGAGTTTTGCACTGAGTTTCAAGGAAAATCCTCCTTCCTATATTTTGTAGGAAAAAACAGGAATAATAGCCATATTATGTGGAATTGTGATTCTTTTGATTTACAGTATAATAGAATCATAAGGAAAAAACAAGTGCAGAAACAAGCCTTTTATGTTGGGGTGTGGCAAAACAAGTGCGGAAAAAAGGCTTTCCTGCATAATAACGTAGAGGAGGTGCGTTTATGTTAACAAAAAGACAAAATATGCTGGAAGTGATCCGCGGAGGAAATCCGGATCGTTTTGTAAAACAGTATGAGGGACTGACATTTGTTCTGAATACTCCATATCAGACGAAGTATCCTATGATGCCGGAAGGACCTGGTGCACCAACAGTAAAATGCGGATGGGGATATTATAATTCCTGGCCTGCAGGAACACCGGGAGCGTTTCCGCTCCATGATCCGGAGCATCTGGTATGTCCGGACGTCGCAGAGTGGAAAAAATATGTAAAGGCACCGGACATCAACTACACGGCAGAGGACTGGAAAGAATGCCAGGAGACAGTTGCCGGAATTGACCGGAATGAAACCATGGTTACTGCAATGGTTGCACCTGGAGTTTTTGAGATGTGCCATTATCTCTGTGAGATCCAGAATACCATGATCAATTTCTACGAAGAGCCGGAAGCCATGCATGAACTGATCGAATATATTACAGAGTGGGAACTGAAATGGGCAGAGCAGGTCTGCACCTATATGAAACCGGATGTTGTCTTCCATCATGATGACTGGGGAACACAGAAGTCTACATTTATCAGTGTGGATATGTTCCGTGAGTTCTTTATGGATTCTTACAAACGTATTTACGGATATTACCATGATCATGGTGTTGAACTGATCATCCACCATAATGACAGCTACAGTGCAACACTGGTTCCGACAATGATCGAGATGGGAATTGATGTATGGCAGGGCTGTATGTCTGTTAATGATCTTCCGAAGCTGATCAAAGAATATGGAAAAGATATCACATTTATGGGTGGTATCGATAACGGTAAAGTAGATCGCTTTGATTGGAATCAGGAAATGATCGAAGAGTCAACAGATCAGCTTTGCAGAGACTGTGGTAAGCTTTATTTTATTCCGTGCACCACTCATGGCCTGAATTTCTCATGTATCCCAGGTGTATATGAGGCAGTGGATAAGGAAATCGATAAAATGACAAAGGAAATGTTTTGATCGAAGCATAAGACTTATTAATAAGAATTAAATAGAATAACAAAGGTCGGAAAAGCCTGCAAAACCCAGCAGAAAAGTGCTTTTCCGGCCTTTTTTTGTGAAATTCAGGAAAAAATAAAATTGTAAAGCAAAAACCCTTGACAGGTGTGCCGGAATCGTGTATGATAGCCAAGGTGATTACAGATGGAGAAATTTGTAGAGCAGACATTTTTATTTGATTTTTATGGAGAGCTTCTGACAGAGAGGCAGCGGCAGGTGTACACCAGTGTGGTATTTGAGGATTATTCCTTAAGTGAGGTTGCTGAGGAACTTGGCATCAGCAGACAGGGTGTGCATGATATGATCAGACGGTGCAATCGGACGTTGGAAGAATATGAAGAGAAGCTTCATCTGGTCGAGAAATTCCTGAACATCCGCAGTCAGGTCATAAAGATCCATGAACTGGCTGACAAGTACCACGCCGAAGATATTGCGGCGATTTCCAATGTGATATTAGAGGAGTTATGATCAATGGCATTTGAGAGTTTAACAGATAAACTGCAGAATGTATTTAAGAAGCTGAAGGGCAAGGGCCGTCTCACAGAGGCTGATGTCAAGGTAGCACTGAAGGAAGTTAAGATGGCGCTTCTGGAAGCGGATGTTAACTTTAAGGTCGTTAAGCAGTTTACGAAATCCGTTCAGGAAAAGGCTATCGGACAGGATGTTATGAATGGTCTGAATCCGGGACAGATGGTGATCAAGATCGTAAATGATGAGCTGGTCAACCTGATGGGAAGTGAGACAACAGAGCTTCCGATCAAACCGGGAATGGATCTTACCGTTCTTATGATGGTCGGTCTTCAGGGTGCAGGTAAGACAACGACGGTTGCCAAGCTGGCAGGCAAACTGAAATCCAAGGGAAAGAAACCACTGCTTGTGGCCTGTGATGTTTACCGTCCGGCAGCGATCACACAGTTGCAGGTAAACGGTGAGAAACAGGGCGTCGAGGTCTTTTCCATGGGAGATAAGCAGAATCCCGTGGATATTGCAAAAGCAGCTATCGAGCATGCGAAATCCAATCAGCAGAATGTTGTGCTCATCGATACAGCAGGACGTCTTCACATTGATGAGGATATGATGCAGGAGCTTGAGGATATCAAAGCGAATGTGAATGTAGATGCTACAGTGCTTGTAGTTGATGCCATGACAGGACAGGATGCAGTAAATGTGGCGCAGAACTTTTCTGATAAAGTCGGCATTGATGGTGTGATCCTGACTAAGATGGACGGTGATACACGAGGCGGCGCTGCGCTTTCCATTAAAGCCGTGACCGGCAAACCGATCTTCTATGTTGGTATGGGAGAGAAGCTTTCAGATCTGGAACAGTTTTATCCAGAACGTATGGCTTCCAGGATCCTTGGAATGGGCGATGTAATGAGTCTGATCGAGAAGGTGGAAGCATCTGTGGATCAGGAACAGGCTCAGGAGATGCAAAAAAAGCTGAAGAAAATGGACTTCGACTTCAATGATTATCTTACCAGCATGGAGCAGATGAACAAGATGGGTGGTATTTCCAGTATCCTGAACATGCTTCCCGGAATGGGCGGTAAGATGAAGGATATCGAGGGTATGATCGATGAGAAGGCTATGGACCGTACCAAGTCCATCATTCTTTCCATGACACCTCAGGAGAGAAGTAACCCCAACATTTTGAACATCTCACGCAAGAACCGTATCGCCAGAGGCGCCGGAGTGGATATTACAGAAGTAAATCGTCTTGTGAAGCAGTTTGAGCAGAGCAAGAAGATGATGAAACAGATGCCGGGATTAACAGGCGGCAAGATGAACATGGGAAAAAGAGGCGGCTTTAAGCTTCCCTTTTAATAAATAACAATAAATTTTCAGAAAGATAATTGGAGGAAAACAAAAATGGCAGTTAAGATCAGATTAAGAAGAATGGGACAGAAGAAAGCACCTTTCTATAGAATCGTAGTAGCAGATTCTCGCTGCAAACGTGACGGAAGATGCATCGCAGAGATCGGAACATATGATCCGAACCTTGACCCAAGCGTATACAAAATTGATGAAGAGGCAGCAAAAAAATGGCTTGCAGCTGGTGCTCAGCCTACAGAGGTAGTTGCTAAGCTTCTTAAACTTGCCGGAATCGAGAAATAATACCTGACAGATTTGGATCTGTGGCCTCAATGAGGCAGGAGCAAGGAGGTATGTAATGAAACAACTTGTAGAAGTAATTGCAAAATCTCTTGTTGAAAATCCGGATGAAGTAGTCGTTACTGAGACTGAAAAAGACGACGCGATTGTTGTTGAACTGAAGGTCGGACCGGCCGATATGGGTAAGGTTATCGGAAGACAGGGCAGAATTGCCAAGGCAATCCGTACTGTTGTGAAAGCGGCTTCTTCAAAAAGCAGCAAAAAAGTGATTGTAGATATTCTGCAATGAAAAAGAGACAGGAGCTGTGGATTCCATGGCTCCTGTTTTTACTCTGAAAGGGAGCAAAAATGGAAGATTTATTAAAGGTAGGAGTTATTACAACGACCCATGGCGTCCGTGGTGAAGTAAAAGTTTTTCCGACAACGGATGACGCAGAGCGTTTTCTTGATATTGAATATGTGCTTCTGGATACAGGAAAAGAGCTTCGCAGACTGAATATTCAGAATGTAAAGTTTTTTAAAAATCTTGCGATCCTGAAGTTTGAAGGCATTGACAACATCAATGATATTGAAATGTATAAGGGCCGTGAGCTTTGGATCCCACGTGAAGAGGCACAGGAGCTTGGCGAGGACGAATATTATGTGGCGGATCTCATCGGAATGGAGGTACTTCTGGAGAATGGGGAGAAATTCGGAGTGCTCCGTGATGTGATGGAGACCGGCGCCAATGATGTTTATATTGTAGATCGTGTGGATGGCGAGGAAATCCTGCTTCCTGCGATCCATGACTGTGTTCTTGATGTGGATGTGGAAAAAAATACCATGACTGTACATTTGATGAAAGGGCTTGTTTAAATGAATTATCATGTACTTACATTATTTCCGGAAATGATCGAGAACGGAATGAACACAAGTATTACAGGCCGTGCCATTACAAAGGGACTGTTATCACTGGAAGCGATCAATATACGGGATTTTGCATTCAATAAGCACCAGAAGGTAGATGATTATCCTTATGGCGGCGGAGCCGGAATGCTGATGCAGGCGGAGCCGGTATATCTGTCTTATGAATCCATTGCAGAACGTATTGGAAGGAAACCCCGCGTGATCTTTCTGACTCCTCAGGGAAAAACCTTCAATCAGGATATGGCAAAAGAGTTTGCCCTGGAAGAAGACCTGGTTTTCCTCTGTGGTCATTATGAGGGAATTGATGAGCGTGTTCTGGAAGAAATCGTAACAGACTATGTTTCCATTGGTGATTATGTACTTACCGGTGGAGAACTTCCGGCTATGGTCATGATGGATTCTATTTCCAGAATGGTACCAGGTGTTCTGAATAATCAGGAATCCGGTGAGACGGAATCCTTTTCCGGGAATCTTCTGGAGTATCCCCAGTACAGCCGCCCGGAGGAATGGCATGGCAAAAAGGTTCCGGAGGTGCTGCTTTCCGGACACCATGCCAATGTGGATAAATGGAGAAGAGAGCAGTCTATCATCCGTACAGCCAAATGGAGGCCGGATCTTTTACCAAAAGCTGATCTGACCAACAAAGAGTGGAACGAGGTCCGCAGGCTTCGCAAACAGTGGAAAGAGGAAGTGGAAAAATAATTATGAAAACATCAGATTTTTATTATGATCTACCGCAGGAACTGATCGCTCAGGATCCGCTGGAGGACAGAAGTTCTTCCAGACTGATGCATCTGTCCCTGAAAGATGGAAGTATCGAACATCGTCATTTTACCGATATACTGGATTACCTGCATAAGGGAGACTGTCTTGTGATCAATGATACCAAGGTTATCCCGGCACGTCTTTATGGTCACAAGGAAGAAACAGGAGCGCTGATCGAGATCCTGCTTCTGAAACGCCGCGAAAATGATATCTGGGAGTGTCTTGTAAAGCCGGGAAAAAAAGCACGTCCCGGTGCAAAGATCACTTTTGGTGACGGTATCCTGAAGGGTGAGATCATTGATATTGTAGATGAGGGAAACCGTCTGATCCAGTTCCATTATGAGGGGATTTTCGAAGAGATCCTGGATCAGCTGGGAGAAATGCCGCTGCCGCCGTATATTACCCACAAGCTGAAGGATAAGAACCGTTATCAGACTGTATATGCAAAGAATGAGGGATCTGCTGCCGCACCTACCGCAGGACTTCACTTCACGCCGGAGCTTCTTGAGAAAGTAAAGGAGAAGGGTGTGAATATTGCACATGTAACTTTACATGTAGGTCTCGGAACCTTCCGCCCGGTAAAGGTGGATGATGTAGAAAAGCATCATATGCACTCGGAGTTTTATATTGTGGAAGAAGATCAGGCAAAATTGATCAATGATACAAAGAAAAATGGCGGAAGAGTGATTTCTGTGGGAACTACCAGTTGCCGTACCCTGGAGTCCGCAACTGGAGAGGACGGAATCGTGAAGGCCGGAAGCGGATGGACAGAGATCTTTATCTATCCTGGATATAAATTCAAAGCTATCGATGGACTGATCACCAATTTCCATTTGCCGGAGTCCACGCTTCTGATGTTAGTTTCAGCCCTTGCTGGAAAAGAACATATTATGGCTGCTTATGAAGAAGCTGTGAAGGAAAGATATCGTTTCTTCAGTTTCGGGGATGCCATGATGATCGAATAAGATTTAAAATTACTTTTTATATAAATAATATCCCAACGGATCGTAGCATGGAAACATGCAGCACAGGATCTGTTGGGATATTATTTTTTGTTATGCTATTTATTCTTCACTGTCAGAGCCTTCCGATGTAGCGGATGAAGAATCTGCGGCAGGAATCGCAGCACTGCATTCCTCTATCTTGGATTTGATCCTGGATGCCTCATCTCCGGATGCAGGAGTTGGCTGATAATTGTTGTAGCCATCTGCGGAAGAAATAGAACAGGGAATGATATTGGTCACGTTATCAGCCTGTACGCCTTCTGAGGTGACAGTGAAGGTCTGCTGGAAGATCATGGTGTCCATATCACTTGGAGAACTGTTTCCTCCAAAACAGAAATTGCCAAGACTGTAGACGATGTTTTTTCCTTTATAGGTTTCGATTCCCTGGAGTACATGCGGATGATGGCCACATACCAGATCTGCACCTTCATCGATAGCAAGACGGCCAAGGGTCATCTGATTGGTATCAGGAACTGTTTCGGTCTCATTGCCCCAGTGGAAGATCACAACTATAAGCTCTGCTCCATCTGCTTTGACCTTTGCGATATTATCTTTCAGCTGCTGTTCGCGTCCAAGATGATCCTTCAGTTCATAAATTCCGACAAGACCAACTTTGATTCCCTTGATGTCCATAACTGCAGTATCATCATAACCGAAGTGTGTAATGCCTGCATTATCCAGAGCAGTCAGAGTATCCGTGTAGCTCTGCTCTCCGTAATCATGGCTGTGATTGTTTGCAGTGTTTACGGCTTCAACGGAACCGCTGGTGAGTATCTGAGCATATTCGGCAGGTGCTTTAAATGCAAAGGTTTTATCTTCTCTGGCATCGGAATCGGTGAGGGTTCCTTCAAAATTGGCAATTGTCAGGTCATCTGCCTCAAAGATGCTTTTTACATTCTTAAAGAAATAATCTTTGCCGTTGTTATCGTAGCATGCGTTCAGACTTGTGTCATAATCAAAGGTCTCATCGGTACCCAACGTGCAGTCCCCGACTACGCTGAGCGTCAGTGAAACGGGATCTTTCACAGCAGCAGCTTCTTCTTTTGCCTTTTTTGCGGCCTCCTCTTCCTGGGCCTTCTGCAAAGCGGCGGCTTCTGCAGCTTTCCGGGAAGAAATGCATGCACGTGCGGAAAAAATGATCACAAGAACAAGTATGATCAGGATCCCGCCAGCTGCAAGAAACATTTTCTGACGGCGTACCTGGTAATATCTGGATTTTTTGCTGATGTCATTCCTGCGAGTCCCAGTGGAATGTGAACGGGAATTACGGGATGCAGAACCAGAATGCTTCCGCCGTGCTTCCTGTGCTCTGGCGGCTTCTCTGCGTGCCTGCTCCGGATCATGGCCATGAGGCGGCCGCCTTTGATTGTCGTTTGCCATTCTTTTTCTCCTTCATATGTAAAGATATCTTTATTATAGAAAGAATGGTAAGTATTGTAAAGAAAGAATCGCGGACTTTTCAGAAAAAGAAGTTTTTGATATAATAATTAGGCCAAAAGGCAGAAATATAAACTACAGGGAGATGTTGCTGATATGGTATTATATATCGGAAATCATACAAGTTCGTCCAAAGGCTATGCTGCCATGGGGCGTCAGATGCTGAAAAACGGCGGAAATACGTTCGCTTTTTTTACCCGCAACCCCAGAGGCGGCAAGGCAAAAGAGATCGATCCCGCAGATGTGGAAAGATTTCTGGAGCTTTCCGGGGAAAATCATTTTGGAAAGCTGGTGGCCCATGCACCGTATACTATGAATGCCTGTGCCGCAAAAGAAAATCTGCGAGATTTTGCAAGAGAGATTATGGCAGATGATCTGAAACGTATGGAATATACACCGGGAAATTATTATAATTTTCACCCGGGCAGTCATGTAGGACAGGGAACTGAGACGGGAATTGCCAAAATCGCGGAAATCCTCAATGATGTCCTTACAGAAGAACAGAGTACGACCGTCCTTCTGGAAACTATGTCTGGCAAGGGTTCAGAAGTAGGAGCAACGTTTCAGGAGCTTCGTGATATCATTGACAGGGTGGAAAAAAATAATAAACTGGGTGTCTGCCTGGATACCTGTCATGTATGGGATGGCGGTTATGATATTGTCCATGATCTGGATGGTGTTCTTGATGAGTTTGACCGGGTGATCGGCCTTTCCAGATTGAAGGCTGTTCATCTTAACGACAGTATAAACGGACTGGGCAGTCATAAGGATCGTCATGCAAAGATCGGCGAAGGTCAGATCGGCCTGGATGCACTTGTGAATGTGGTGTGCCATCCGGCTCTTGAGGGAATTCCCTTTATTCTGGAGACACCAAATGATGATGAAGGATGGAAAAGAGAAATTGCACTTTTACGAGAACGATATTCCATGAAAGGAGATTGATCCATGAAAAAGTTCAGATATTTTATCCTGGTGCTTGCCGGGGTGGCAGCGATGATGCTGGGAGGATGCAAAGATAAGGAAAAATACGACGAATCTGCTTTTCAGGATGACCTGGAACCTCTGAGTGAGGATGAAGTGGAGGCCATGGACCAGAATGGTGACGATGAGATGGCAGTAGCTGATGAAAGTGACCTGGAGCAGCTGCAGGATTCTGAAAATGCTGCAGGATCAGGAGACACAGATGGGTCCGCTTCATCGGATGCAGCAGACTCACAGAGCGAAAAGAAACTGGATGAAAATGGCACCTATACAGATAAAGATGAAGTGGCCCAGTACATTTATGAGTATGGCCATGTACCTTCCAATCTGACTGCTGCAGACTATGATAATGCAGACAGTATGCTTCCGGTAGAGGATGGCGTCACCTATCAGCAGTGCAGCCTTGATGATGCAGGGAAACAGAAGCTGATCTTCACTCAGGATGCAAAGCGCATTTATTACACAGACGATGACGGACAGTCTTTTGACGAGATCTATTAAAATCAAAAGAACAAAATAAGACCCCCGGATACAGATAAACGATCAGTATCCGGGGGATTTTGCATGTCAGGTCTGAGACTGATCAGTGGACCAGATTTTTCATTTCAGCTCCATCCATAAAAGTTTTTGCGTTTTCCAGGGTTGTCTCCGCAATATTGGTCAGTGCTTCTACCGTAAAGAATCCCTGATGTGAGGTCATGGTCACATTTGGGAAGGACAGAAGACGCTGGATCGTGGAAGTAGGAAGAATGCTGCTTGACATGTCTTCATATACATATGCGGATTCTTCTTCGTAAACATCCAGACCAACGGCGAAGAATTTGTGATCACGGATACCTGCGATCAAATCATCGGTTTTGATCAGTCCACCTCTGGAGGTATTTACAAGGATCACACCATCTTTCATTTTTGCAATCGTTTCGGAGTTGATCAGATGCTCTGTTTCCGGAGTCATCGGACAGTGCAGACTGATCAGATCACTGGTGGAAAGAAGTTCATCCAGTGAAACATACTCCAGAAAGTCAAGATTTTTATTAGGGAAAAGATCATAAGCAATTACCTTCATGCCAAAGCCGCGACAGATTTTTGCCATTGCCTGACCGATTTTTCCGGTGCCGATGATGCCGGCAGTTTTCTGATAAAAGTTAACGCCCATGAGACCGTTCAGTGCAAAGTTATTTTCACGGCATTTGATATATGCCTTGTGGGTGTGCCGGTTGGCGGTAAGTGCCAGTGCCATGGCGTGTTCGGCAACTGCTTCCGGAGAATAACCGGGAACACGTGCCACCTGGATCCCGCATTTTGCTGTAGTTTCCAGATCAACATTATTGTATCCGGCACAGCGCATCAGGATCAGTTTTACACCCTGGCGGTGAAGCTCTTCAATGACCGGTGCGCCAAGGTCTGCATTTACAAATGCACAGATGGCATCGTAGCCGTGGGCAAGAGCTGCGGTTTCTTCATGGATATTTGCTTCAATGAATTTAACTTCAATACCAGGATAGGACGGAAGCAGCTTCTCAAAAAATTCTCTATCGTAGCTCTTGGTGTCATAAAACAAAATTTTCATAATTGTTGCTCCTCTCTGGAAATAATTATTTTCCGAAAAAATAATACCATAATAGTAGGAATTTGGAAAGTGGGGAAAGCGATAAAATTTATCAAAAAAATGGTTTTGTTTTGGAATTATGATATCCATAATAAATAAAAATTATACGAAATACAAAAAAAAGAGAGCATTTTATGCACTGTCATCTGATGGAACAGATGTTGTGATACATGAAAATGCTCTCTGTCTGGATATGAGATAATTATTCAGCCAGACTATAAAGATCAGAATAGAATTCCGGATAGGAGATGTTGACACATTCTCCATTTTTGATGGAAAGTGTTCTTTCACAAAGCAGTCCTGCTACTGCAAAAGACATGGCTACACGGTGATCCAGATGAGAATCGATCTCTGCGCCATGAAGGGCTTTTCCACCATGAATGATCATGCCATCTTCGGTTTCCTGGATCTCTGCGCCCATTTTCCGAAGATTTTCCGTCATAACCTGGATGCGGTCGGACTCTTTGACACGAAGCTCCTGTGCATCCCGGATAACAGTGGTTCCTTCTGCAAAAGCTGCCATAACGGCGATCATCGGAAGTTCATCGATCAGAGTAGGAATGATCGCGCCTTCTATTGTGGTCCCGTGAAGCGCAGAGGAGCGGATCAGAAGATCGGCAGTAGGTTCGCCCTCTGTGGTTTCATTGAGAAGAGTGATATCTGCTCCCATGGCCCTGCATACACGGAGGATGCCGTCACGGGTCGGGTTGATCCCCACATTTTTCAGAAGGATCTCACTGTTGGGAACAAGAAGACCTGCTGCGATAAAATAAGCTGCAGAAGAGATATCTCCCGGAACCAGGATCTCACGTCCGTAAAGAGATGGGTCCGGTTTGATAGATGCTGTTGTTCCCTCTGCGGTTACATTGGCACCAAAGTAATTCAGCATGATCTCCGTGTGATTTCTGGAAAGGACCGGTTCTGTTACACGGGTAATGCCGTCAGAGTACATTCCGGCAAGAAGTACGCAGGATTTTACCTGGGCAGATGCTACCGGAGAATTGTAGTGGATGGCATGGAGCTTTTTTCCGGAGATCTTAAGCGGTGCACATCCGTTTCCGTTGAGACTTATGATATCGGCACCCATTTGGGAAAGCGGAGTCATGATCCGTTTCATAGGGCGTTTCTGGATGGAAGCATCGCCGGTAAGCTCTGATACAAAGTCCTGTCCTGCAAGGATCCCGGAGATGAGGCGGGTGGTGGTACCGCTGTTACCGACGTCAAGAGTCTCTGACGGAGCACTGAGACCATGGAGACCTTTTCCGTGGACCAGGATCTCTCCTTCTGTATTTTCAATGTTAATACCCATTTTCCGGAAACAGGAAATAGTGGAGAGACAGTCTGCACCCTCCAGAAAATTTGTGATTTTGGTAGTGCCTTCTGCAAGAGAGCCGAACATGACAGCTCTGTGAGAAATGGATTTATCTCCGGGAATGGCAAGAGAGCCGGATAATTTTTTTGCTTTTTTGATTTCCATATTAGTACCTGCCTGTATTGTTATTTTTGAAATACATGGCAGCAGATCGGATATCTGCTGCCGTTTATATATCAGCGTTCGCAGATCTTGTAATTACGTTTTGTAAGAAGCACTTTAGCCTGCTCCAGAGCTGCGTCTGTATAAAATTCGATCTTCAGAACGCCATCTTCAAATTCTCGGTTGTGGATAATACCGATATTTTTGATGCTGACCTTTTCTGTTGCAAGGATGGTTGCGATGGTTGCAATGGCACCGGCCTCATCTGCCACATCGATATAAAGGACATAGGAGCGGGGGATCAGGCTGTTGTCTACAATGTCAATGGAGTCACGGTAATCCTTGGAGCTTGCAAACATGTCAAAGATGTTGTCAGCTTCTTTGTTGTCAATGGAACAGCGGATCTGGATCAGCATACGGATAAATTCATCCAGAACCGTGGAAATGTTTTTCTGATTTTCCAGACAGATCTGTTCCCACATAACCGGTGAAGAAGAGGCAATACGTGTGATATCACGGAAACCGCCGGCTGCGATCATTTTCATATACTGGGCGTCGTTATCCAGAAGATTTACAAGATTTACAAGAGCGGAGGCTACGATATGAGGAAGGTGGCTGACTCCTGCCGTGATGAAATCATGTTCTTCTGCAGTGATAACAAGGGGGATCGCACCAAGAGAGGAGATCAGTTCTGTGAAATCAGAAATCTTTTCCAAAGCAACTTCTCCTCCCGGAGTGATGATATAATAAGCATTTTCCAGAAGATGATCACTGGAATTGGAAAAACCGCTGCGTTCGGAGCCTGCCATAGGATGACCGCCGATGAAGCGTCCTTCAAGTCCGAGCTCGGTTACTTTTTCGTGGATAACACTTTTTACACTGCCTACATCTGTGAGGATACAGTTCTTTCCAAGAGAATCTTTGATCTTTTCCATGTATTCCACATTAAATTCTACAGGTGCACAGAGAAAAAGATAATCACAGTTATATAACTGCTCATCGTCAATATCACAGATCCCGTTGATCACGTTTAAACTGACTGCCTCTGCCAGAGCACTTCTGTCTTTGTCAAAGGCAAGCAGGCGATAATCCGGGTGAAATTTTCGGATGGTTCTGGCAATGGAGCCGCCGATCAGTCCAAGGCCGATAAAACCTATGGTTTTCATAGTACTTCAGAGTCCTTTCAGGTTACTTTTTACTTTTATTCTTTAATAGTGTAAATCACGACTATATTGTAAAAGAAAGTGTGAAAAATGTCAACAAATGTTAGCGGAAACAGGAAGGCCATTTTTGTAGCTGTTTACCGGTAATGTTTTGCGAACAGGGAAGAGTAATAGAAAGTTACTGTTCATTGGTAATATTCCGCGAGGTGTTTTTTGTGAGCGAAGGTCACGGAAAACCCGAGACATACCGCGCGAATTTATGTGATCAGCATAAATTCTGTGCATCGCGAAGCGTGTTGCTGAGAACGGAGTGAACAGTAACAATAGAAAAAGGCTTGAGAAATCGGAGATTTCGGACGTATAATATAATAAGAAAAAAACAATATAAGATACAGAGGAGAATTTATCATGAAATATCAGTCAGTTATGGATCTTCACACACATACCGTAGCCAGCGGACATGCATACTGCACACTTCGCGAGATGGCCAGGGCTGCTTCCGATAAAGGTCTTGAACTCCTGGGAATCACAGAGCATGCACCGAAAATGCCCGGAACCTGTCATAAGTTTTATTTCCAGAATATAAAGGTAGTACCCCGTGAAATGTACGGGATCCAGCTGCTTCTGGGTTCGGAGGTAAATATCCTGGATGCGGCGGGAACGGTAGATCTTGAGCAGAAAACCCTGGAGAAGCTGGACGTGGTCATTGCAAGTCTTCATGTTCCATGCATCAGACCAGGCAGCAGACAGGAGAATACGGAGGCCTATCTTAATGCTATGAAGAATCCGTGTGTCAATATCATCGGACATCCGGATGACGGAAGATACGAGGTTGACTATGAGGCGCTTGTACAGGGCGCCAGAGAATACGGTAAAGTCCTGGAGCTGAACAATCACTCCATGGACCCTGACTGTAACCGTGAGAATGCAGTAGAGAATGATACCATCATGCTGGAATACTGCAAAAAATATCGGGTACCTGTGGTTATGGACAGTGATGCCCATTTTGATCTTCTGATCGGGGAATTTGATCTTGCCAGAGACCTTCTGACTAAACTGGATTTTCCGGAAGAGCTGGTACTGAACCGTTCTGTGGATGCCGTGAAAAAGTATGTAAACCGGAAATTCTGAAAGATAGACGACTGTTCTGTATTAATTGACGGTAATACGAAAAACTTTCTGAAAAAAAGTTGTCAAAATTGAATAAAATACTTGAAATTTGCATGGAAATTTAGTAAAATGTGAACATATTAAGTAAGACAAACAGGGAGGTATTACATATGGACGTTTTCAGAACAGACCGAATCAGAAATGTAGTCCTATTAGGTCATGGTGGCGCAGGCAAAACAACGCTGGCTGAGGCAATGGCTTATCTGGCAGGTATGACAAGCAGACTCGGACGTGTTGAGGATGGCAATACTGTCAGCGATTATGACAAGGAAGAAATAAAGAGACATTTTTCCATCACAACTTCTCTGATCCCGGTACCATGGGATAAGATGAAGGTAAATGTACTGGATACTCCCGGATACTTCGATTTTGTGGGAGAAGTTGAGGAGGCAGTCAGTGCCGCAGATGCAGCGATCATCGTTGTTTCCGGTAAGGCCGGTGTTCAGGTTGGAACACAGAAGGCATGGAATCTCTGCGAGAAATATAAACTTCCGCGAATGATCTTTGTTACAGATATGGACGTGGATGATGTCAGCTATCGTGAGGTCGTGGAAGAGCTGACAGAGCTGTACGGCAAGAGGATCGCTCCCCTTCATTTCCCGATCCGTGAGGATGGTAAGTTTGTAGGTTATGTCAATGTTGTGAAGCAGGCAGGAAGAAGATATATTGATAAGGCCGGCAAGGAAGAATGCCCGGTTCCGGATTATCTGACAGAATATCTTGAGAAATATCATGAAACTCTGATGGAGTCTGTTGCAGAGACAAGCGAAGAATTTATGGACCGTTATTTCGAGGGAGATACCTTCTCCGTAGCGGAGGTTTCCGCCGCTATTGCAACCAATGTACAGGATGGAAGTATTGTTCCGGTATGCATGGGATCACCGGTGAACCTTCGCGGTGTATCTAACCTTCTGGATGATATCTGCGGTTACTTCCCAAGCCCAAGCGGACGTTCCTGCAATGGTATCGCACAGAAGACTAACGAGATCTTTGAGGCCAATTATGACTTTGCCAAGGCAAAATCCGCCTATGTATTTAAGACTATCGCGGATCCGTTCCTTGGTAAATATTCTCTGATCAAGGTATGCTCCGGTGTGCTGAAATCCGATGATACACTTCTTAATGTAGAGAAAGGAACAGAGGAGCGTGTAAACAAGCTTTATGTCATGGAAGGTTCCAAACCGATCGAAGTTCCGGAGCTTTTTGCAGGGGATATCGGTGCCATTGCCAAGCTTGGCAGTGTACAGACCGGTGACAGCCTTGCAACCAAGGCGAATCCAATCCTTTATCCAAAGGCTATACTTTCCACACCATATACATATAAGAGATTTAAGGCAGTGAAAAAGGGCGACGAGGATAAGATCGCACAGTCCCTTGCCAAGATGATGACAGAGGACAGAACACTGAAGGTTGTCAATGACAGTGCAAACCGTCAGAGCCTGATCTACGGTATGGGTGATCAGCATCTTGATATCGTTGTCAGCAAGCTGAAGGAGCGCTATAAAGTGGATGTGGAGCTTTCCAAACCGAAGGTTCCGTTCCGTGAAACACTCCGTAAGAATTCAGATGTAGAAGGCAAACATAAGAAACAGTCCGGCGGACACGGACAGTATGGCCACGTTAAGATGCGCTTTGAGCCATCTGGCGATCTGGAGACACCTTATGTATTTGAGCAGGTAGTTGTAGGTGGTGCAGTTCCGAAGAACTACTTCCCGGCTGTTGAGAAGGGACTTCAGGAATGTGTTCTCAAGGGACCTCTGGCTGCATATCCGGTTGTTGGTGTGAAGGCAACCCTTTACGATGGATCTTATCATCCGGTAGATTCTTCTGAGATGGCATTTAAGATGGCAACTATCCTTGCCTTCAAGAAGGGCTTTATGGAAGCGTCTCCTGTACTTCTTGAGCCGATCATCTCCATGAAGGTTACAGTTCCGGATAAATATACCGGTGATGTTATGGGAGATCTGAACAAGAGACGTGGTCGTGTTCTCGGAATGAATCCGGACCACGAAGGAAATACCATCATTGAGGCAGATGTTCCGCTTCTTGAAATCTATGGTTATTCCACTGTCCTTCGTTCCATGACCGGTGGAAGCGGAGATTTCTCCTATGAATTTGCACGCTATGAGCAGGCTCCTAATGATATCCAGGAGAAAGAGATCGCGGCACGCGCAAGCAAGGTTGACAGTGCTGACGAATAAACAGAGATATTTTTTGAGGGCAGAATAAAGAGTTGACAGGCTGCAGCATTTGCTGTAGCCTGTTTTTAGATGCGTTCGTGAATAAGCAGTCAGAAAAACGAATTGCGCTCATACAGGTTATTGAAGTATGAGCAAAAAAGAAAAGAGAGAGGACAAAAAATGTTAGTATGTGATTATATCGTGGAACAGATTGACGGAGATTATGCACATTTGAAGCGTGTGGATCAGCCGGAGGAGGAACTGAAAGTAGTTGCCAGAGCATTACTTCCGGCAGAAATCTATGAGGGCTGTGAGCTTCATTATGAGCTGATGCAGTATTCAATGAAATGATAAGGCTGCAGGATATCGCGGATATGGCAGGTGTCAGTCGTACAACCGTATCCAATGTGATCAATGGAAATACAAAACGGGTTTCACAGAGCACCATTGACCGGATCACGGCGATTCTGAAGGAGCAGAATTATGTTCCCCACATGGGATCTGTGATGCTATCCGGACACGGCTCAAGGATCATTGGAGTGGTTCTTGGTTTTTCCTTCATTCATGGTATGCAGTCTCTGCAGGATTCTTTTGTGGGAGAGATCACCGGAACGCTGCAGGTCGAAGCAGAAAACAGAGGCTATTATATTATGCTCATTGGCGGTGAACGGATCGATAATGTGGTAGATATGGCATCCCGTTGGAATGTAGAGGGTCTTATCATTATAGGGTATAATGAAGAACAGTATCATCAGCTTTCCAGAAAGCTGAATAAAAAAATGGTATTGATCGATGCCTATCCGAAGGGTGGATATAGCTTTCAGAATGTAGGAGTGGATGATTATTCCGGCGGATATCAGATTGGGGAATATCTGCATTCCTGTGGATACCACCGGGCACTTTTTGTTGCGGAAACAGAGCAGGACAGTGATTATGCCAGATGGCTTGGATTCAAACAGGCTATGGAAAAAAATGGCGGCTTCTGCAGCCGCTCCCGCTATGTGGTGGTTCCCCAGGAACCCCGGCGCAGACTGAAAAAATATGAAGAGCTGCTGCCTCATTTTCTGGAGACAAAGGCTCTGGCATTTTCTTCGGATTACACAGCTGTGGAGGCCATCAATTTTTTTACAGACAGGGGAATTCGGATTCCGGATCAGATTTCCATTACCGGCTTTGATGATAATTTTTATGCGCAGATCGTCAGGCCAAAGCTGACCACCATTCATCAGGATGTTCATCAGAAAGCAGTTCTGGCCTTGCGGAAGCTGCTTCTTATGGCAGAGGGAAAGGAACCTGCCGAAAAAAATGTAAAAAGCCCTGTCTGGCTTGTAAAGAGAGATTCTGTAAAAGAGTAGCAGGATCTCTTTTTTTATGTTGTGATGACTTTTCCTGGCACATCATCGAAATACGGTTGGAAATTATTTTTAGAGGCCAGTAGTGCTTTATTGTTAAAACTGCATAAAAAAAACAGAAAAGTTTGGCAGTAATTTAAGTTTCACGAGAAACTTATTGATTTTAAAGGTGGGATAGGATATGCTGATTTCAGAATCAACAGAAAAAGGAGGCAATTTACCATGAAAAAAAACTGGTGGAAAGAAAGCGTGGTATATCAGATCTACCCGAGAAGTTTTAAGGACAGCAACGGAGACGGAATTGGTGATATTCCCGGGATCATAGAAAAACTGGACTATCTGAAAGAACTGGGAGTAAATGTTCTCTGGATCTCACCCATGCTGGAATCTCCGCAGGATGACAATGGCTATGATATTTCCGATTACCGCAGGATCTATAAAGAATATGGAACCATGGAGGATTATGAAAAGCTTCTTGAAGAAGCGCATAAACGGGGCATTAAGATCCTCATGGATCTGGTCGTAAACCATACTTCCGATGAACACAACTGGTTTATTGAAAGCAGGAAATCCAAAGATAATCCTTACAGGGATTACTATATCTGGAGAGAGCCGGTGAATGGAAAAGAACCGAATAACTGGGGAAGTGCGTTCGGAGGACCTGCATGGGAGTATGATCCTCAGACAGAGATGTATTATCTTCACCTGTTTTCAAGAAAACAGCCGGATCTGAACTGGGAAAATGAAAAGGTTCGTCAGGAAGTTTACGATATGATGAATTTCTGGTGTGAAAAAGGAATCGACGGTTTCCGAATGGACGTGATCAGCATGATCTCCAAGGATCAGTCATATCCGGATGGAGAAATGAATGGAGGATTATACGGTGATTTTGGTCCTTACTGCGTCCATGGCCCGAGGATCCATGAGTTTCTTCAGGAAATGAACAGAGAGGTTTTATCCCGATACGATGTGATGACAGTTGGAGAAACCTCCGGTGTGACTATCGAAGAGGCACAGAAATATGCAGGTGAGGACAGAAATGAGCTGAACATGGTGTTTCAGTTTGAGCATGTAGAGGGCCAGGGATCAGACCATGGTAAATGGACTACCGAGAAATACGATTTCCAGGAATTTAAAAAGGTTATGATCAAATGGCAGGAAGAGCTTGCGGGAAAAGCATGGAACAGTCTGTTTCTTGGAAATCATGACCAGCCAAGAAGTGTTTCCAGATTTGGAAATGATAATCCGGCATACAGGGAAACTTCAGCCAAGATGCTGGCAACCTGTCTTCATATGATGCAGGGAACTCCTTATGTTTATCAGGGAGAAGAGCTTGGAATGACCAATGCTTATTTTACAGAGCTTAAGGATTATCGTGATATCGAGAGTATTCAGTATTTCCATGAATATACAGAAGCAGGTATTTATACACCGGAATATATGATGAAGTGCCTGATGCTGAGAGGACGTGACAATGCCAGAACACCAATGCAGTGGGAGGATTCTCATCAGGCCGGCTTTACGGAGGGAACGCCATGGATCAGGGTAAACTCTAATTATAAGGAGATCAATGCGAAGCAGCAGCTTTCAGATCCGAATTCTATTTTCCATTATTATCAGAAGCTGATCCGTTTAAGAAAAGAAAAACCAGTGATCGTTTACGGTGTTTTTGAGGCACTTTACAGAGATCATGATCAGATTTTTGCATATACCAGAACTCTTGAGGGAGAGAAGCTTCTCACAGTCTGCAATTTCAGTGAGCATGTGGCAGAAATGGAAATTCCGGAAGAATTTCAGAAAAATGCAGAATGTCTGATCACAAATCTTGGAAGAAAGGATTTTGGAAAGAAAGTGGTCCTGAAACCTTATGAGGCATTTGTTCTTTACAGAAATCTGTAACAGGAGAGGGAAAAATGATAAAAAAATATGTATATGGAGAGCCCTTTGAGACTGAGGCACTGACAGAAAACATTGAGACAGCAGAAGGAAAGCCAGGATATGGAGAAATCTGTGCAGAAGATGGATTTTCTTTTACTTATATCATGGATGAAGAGGATATCGTCTACGGATTGGGAGAATCCAACCGCGGTATCAACAAGAGAGGATTCATTTACACCAGTAACTGTACCGATGATCCGGAGCATACAGAGGATAAACATTCCCTGTACGGTGCACATAATCTTATCATTGTGTCCGGAAAAGAAACCTTTGGAATGTTTTTTGACTATCCGGCAGCGATCACCTTTGACATTGGCTATGCCAGAATGGATACCATGAAGGTAACCTGCGAAAATGCAGACCTGAAGCTTTATGTGATTGAAGGGGAGAGTCCCTATGATATTGTAAAGCAGTTCCGTCATGTGATCGGAAGAAGCTATATCCCGCCGAAATTTGCCTTTGGATTTGGCCAGAGCAGATGGGGCTATACTACAAAAGAGGATTTCCGGAAGGTTGCAGCTGGATATCGTGAAAATCATATTCCTATTGATATGATCTATATGGATATTGATTATATGCAGTCTTATAAGGACTTTACATTAAGTGAAGAGAATTTTCAGGATTTTCCGGAATTTGTAAAGGAACTGAAGGATCAGGATATCCGTCTGATCCCGATCATCGATGCCGGCGTCAAGGTAGAGCCGGGATACGATGTTTATGAGGAGGGTGTTAAAAACCGCTACTTCTGCCAGAGAGAGGACGGCAGTGATTTTGTAGCTGCTGTATGGCCGGGGGATACTCATTTTCCGGATGTATTGAACAAAGATGCCAGAAAATGGTTCGGTGACAAATACCGTTTCCTGATCGAGAAGGGAATCGACGGTTTCTGGAACGATATGAATGAGCCAGCGATCTTCTATTCCACAGAGGGAATGAAAGAGGTCAAAGAGCTTGCAGGAGAATTTGCAAAAGATACGGAAGGAAAGATCCATATCTGGAAGATGCAGAGTGCACTTCGCAATGTTGCAAACAATCCGGAAGATTATCGGAGATTTTACCATAATGTGGATGGCAGAAAGATCCGCCATGACAAAGTCCATAACCTGTTTGGCTACAATATGACCAGAGCAGCAGGGGAGGCTTTTGAACGGATCGATCCGGAAAAACGTTTTCTGATGTTCTCCAGATCATCCTATATTGGTATGCATCGTTATGGTGGGATCTGGACCGGCGATAATAAATCCTGGTGGGCTCATATCCTTTTGAACCTGAAGATGATGCCATCTCTGAATATGTGTGGTTTCCTGTATGCAGGAGCAGATCTGGGTGGATTTGGCGCTGATACAACAAGAGAACTGCTGCTTCGTTTCCTGGCACTTGGAGTATTCACACCGCTGATGCGTGATCATACAGCGATCGGTACCAGAGAGCAGGAATGCTACCAGTTTGAAAATGTGGAAGATTTCCGTCATGTGATCGGT
Source organism: Blautia sp. aa_0143 (assembly GCF_004167315.1). Taxonomy (NCBI): domain Bacteria; kingdom Bacillati; phylum Bacillota; class Clostridia; order Lachnospirales; family Lachnospiraceae; genus Blautia; species Blautia sp. aa_0143. The sequence goes on along the minus strand of NZ_RCXU01000002.1, from coordinate 147,370 downwards.
GTAAGATATCGTCTTATTCCATATCTTTACAGTGAATATATGAAGGCGGCTCTGAACGATGATATGTATTTCCGGCCGTTGGGCTTTGTTTATCCGGAGGATAAGATTGCTGTACATGTGGAAGACCAGCTGCTTCTTGGAAATGAGATCATGATCGCTCCGGTTTATGAACAGAACGCAAGAGGCCGTTATGTATATCTTCCGGAGGAGATGAAGTTTGTGAAATTCCTTCCGGATGGAACCATTGCAGAGGAGATCCTTGAAAAGGGTGTTCATTATGTAGAGGTGGCACTGAATGAGATTCCGTTGTTTATCCGGAAGGGAAAATGTATTCCGGTTGCAGAAGCAGCGGAATGTGTGGCAGCTCTGGATACAAAAAATATGCAGCTTCTCGGATATGAAGGTGCGGAGTATACCTTATATGAGGACGATGGGGTCCATAAGGATTACGACAGAGAAGAAAATTACCGTGTTCTGAAAAAATAAAGTCAGCAAAATGAAATATAAATTTCTGTGTTACATCATTTACGTTAAACAGTATAAAGAATACAGGATGTGAACAGTTGATAAACAGAAAAGCCGTAAGTATATGTGAAAGTTTCTTAAACATATATCTTACGGCTTTTGCTATTGCTGCTTTACATAAAATATTTTATGTAAAGTAATTCGCATTCTGTTTAAATAACACTTTAGAAAGATTTGTTTATGCTTCTTCCTCAATCTGGATAACATTTTTCAGTACAGAGCAGCATGCCATGTCACCGATAACATTGACACAGGTGGCGCCCATATCACAGAGGGTATTGATACTGATATAAACACCAAGAACTCCGGCAGGAAGTCCGGCCATAGTTGCCAGTGCTGCGAAAGATGCGATAGCACCACCGGGAACACCTGGAGTACCAACGGAAAGCAGTACGTTTGCAAGAAGGATAATGATCATAAGAGGAATACTTACATGGATCCCGCAGGCGTTTGCAAAGAACATGATCATAAAGGACATCAGGATAGATACAGCATCCATATTAACGGTAGCACCAAGAGGAATGGCGATGCTGGTGATCTGGTTGGATACGCCCATTTCTTCCTCCATACACTGCTTGCTTAATGGAATGGTTGCGGAGCTTGAGCAGGTTCCGAAGGCATTCAGTGCTGCTGGCAGGATCGCTTTCAGGAATTTCAGCGGACTCTGTTTGCCGATCAGCTTTACAGAGAGACCGTACACTACAATAGCGAAGCCAAAGAATGCCACATACAGAATGACAAGCTGTGTTGCAAGGGAAATGATCGTTTCAGTTCCGTTGGCTTCCACAACCGGTACGATGGTACAGAAAACACCGATGGGTGTAAAGTACATGATGGTTGTGATGATCTTCAGGCATACTTCATTGATGGAATCAATCAGATTCAGGAATGGAGTTCCTTTTTCACCGACTGCGATCAGTGTGAAACCGATGATCAGGGCAAACACCAGAACCTGGAGCATGTTTCCGTCAGCAAATGCGGCGATTGGGTTGGAAGGGATCAGGTTTTTCAGGGTGTCAAGGATACTGCTCATTTCTGTAGCCTGGATATCGGCTGTTGCCATCTCAAATTTGACTCCCTTTCCGAGATGGATCAGTCTCGGGATATCAGTCCGCACAGGCTGGCAAGTGCCGTTGTGCAGAGAAAATAGATCATGGATGCTGCAGTGATCTTGCCGGTAGTACGTGCGTTTCCGATGGAACAGATTCCAATGACAATGGAACAGAAGACCATGGGAAAGATCATCATGTTCAGGGCGTTCATGTAGATACTTCCGATCAGACTGGTCACAGTGAGGACAGGTTCAAACCGTCCGGCCAGGAAAAGTCCTGTGAGGATACCCAGGATCAGTCCTGTAAAGATCGCACCGGTAATATGCTTCCGGTACCAGGAATAAAAAGATTTCATTTATGTGTTCCCTCCTAAGATAAATATGTATGGTATGTATAATATAGGAAAATACATGCAGGAAATTATATCATGTGAAAAAAGAAGCGTCAACTAAACCAGGCTAGGATTGCAGGTTCATGTATATTTTGATGGAAAAGGGCTGTTTTTGGATTTTTGTTTGACAAATACATCATAAGTAGTTAAAATTAATAGCAGTGTGTGAAAGCATTAAAGTATTAATACTGAGTAATTTGTCAGGAGGAATAAAAAAATGGCTGCACCTTATAACCATAGAGCCATCGAAGCGAAATGGCGCACAAACTGGGAGAAAAAGCCGGTAAATGTCAATGATGGCAAGAAACCGAAATACTACTGTCTGGATATGTTCCCGTATCCGTCCGGAAACGGTCTTCATGTAGGACACTGGAGAGGCTATGTGATCTCTGATGTATGGAGCCGCTATAAAATGCTTCAGGGTTATTACCTGATTCATCCGATGGGATGGGACGCTTTTGGTCTCCCGGCTGAGAACTATGCCATCAAGATGGGTGTTCATCCGGCAGTATCTACAGCAGCAAACATCAAAAATATCAAACGTCAGATCAACGATATCGCAGCGATCTATGACTGGGATATGGAGGTTAACACAACAGATCCGGAATTCTATAAATGGACACAGTGGATCTTTGTAAAAATGTTCAAAGAGGGGCTTGCATATGAGAAGGAGTTCCCGATCAACTGGTGCCCTTCCTGTAAGACAGGTCTTGCAAATGAAGAGGTTGTAAACGGATGCTGCGAGCGTTGTGGCACTCCGGTTACCAAAAAGAACCTCCGTCAGTGGATGCTCCGCATCACAAAATATGCAGACAGACTTTTAAGTGATCTGGATAAACTGGACTGGCCGGAGAAGGTTAAAAAGATGCAGACAGACTGGATCGGCAAATCCTACGGCGCAGAGGTCGATTTCCCGGTTGAGGGAAGAGAAGAGAAGATCACGGTCTATACAACAAGACCGGATACTCTTCATGGAGCAACATTCATGGTACTTGCACCGGAGCATGCTCTTGCAAAATCTCTTGCAACAGACGAGACAAGAGAGGCTGTAGAGAAATATATCTTTGACGCTTCCATGAAATCCAATGTAGACCGTCTTCAGGATAAAGAGAAGACCGGTGTGTTCACAGGTACTTATGCGATCAATCCGCTGAACGGTGAGAAGCTTCCAATCTGGCTTTCTGACTATGTACTTGCTGATTATGGTACAGGTGCTATCATGTGTGTACCTGCTCATGATGACCGTGACTTTGAGTTCGCAAAGAAATTCGATATTCCGATCATCCAGGTTATCGCAAAAGATGGTAAAGAAATTCAGAATATGACAGAAGCTTACACAGAGGCTTCCGGAACCATGATCAACTCCGGTGAGTGGAACGGAATGGAATCTTCCGTACTGAAGAAGGAAGCACCGCATATCATCGAGAAGCTGGGTATCGGACGTAAGACTGTCAACTACAAACTGAGAGACTGGGTATTTTCCCGTCAGCGTTACTGGGGTGAGCCGATCCCGATCGTACACTGCCCGAAATGCGGTGCGGTACCGGTACCGGAGGATCAGCTTCCGTTAAGACTTCCGGAGGTAGAAAGCTACCAGCCGACAGGAACCGGAGAGTCACCGCTTGCAGCTATTGACGAGTGGGTAAATACCACATGCCCATGCTGTGGTGCTCCTGCAAAACGTGAGACAAACACCATGCCTCAGTGGGCAGGATCTTCCTGGTATTTCCTCCGTTATGTAGATAATAAGAATAATAAAGAACTGGTTTCCAAAGAGAAAGCTGATAAATATCTGCCGGTAGATATGTATATCGGTGGTGTAGAGCATGCTGTTCTTCATCTTCTGTACTCCAGATTCTACACCAAGTTCCTGTATGATATCGGAGCTATTGATTTCGATGAGCCGTTTGTCAAGCTGTTCAATCAGGGTATGATCACAGGTAAAAACGGAATCAAGATGAGTAAATCCAAAGGAAATGTTATTTCACCGGATGATCTTGTAAATGATTACGGATGTGATTCCTTACGTATGTATGAGCTGTTCGTAGGACCGCCGGAACTGGATGCAGAATGGGATGACAGAGGAATCGATGGTGTATCCAGATTCCTGAAACGTTTCTGGAATTTGGCTCTTGACAGCATTGAGAAAGATATCCCGGCTACCAAAGAGATGGAGAAGACCCGTCATAAGATGGTATACGATATCACCAGCAGACTTGAGGCCTTCAGCTTGAATACCGTAGTGTCCGGATTTATGGAATACACAAACAAGCTGATCGCTATCGCAAAGCAGAACGACGGCGCTGTTGACAAAGAAACCATCGAGACAGTTACCATTCTTCTTGCGCCATTTGTTCCTCATATTGCAGAGGAGATCTGGGAGAAGCTTGGTCATGAGGATTCCATTTTCCATGCACAGTGGCCGGCTCACGATGAGGAGCTTATGAAGGATGATGAGATCGAGGTTCCGGTTCAGATCAACGGCAAGACCAAGGCTGTTATCAGTATTCCGGCAGAAATCTCCAAAGAAGATGCGATTGCCGAAGGAAAGAAGGCAGTTGCAGATAAGATTTCCGGAAATATCATCAAAGAGATTTACGTACCGAAGAAGATCATCAATATCGTAGTAAAGTAATAAGATAAATCAAAAACACCCGAAGCAGGGCGGAAGATATTTCTGCCTTTGCCAGGGTGTTTTTATATGGATAAACATCGTGAAGTAAGTATGCACAAAAATAACTAATGTTATTTAGAATAAATGCCAATAATATTTAGGCATTTTAACAGATTTGCCTAGTTTTTGGTCATGCCAATTATATTGTCTATTGTTATTCAAATGGAAAAAACGTACAGTAACACCATGAGTCAGGCAAAGATAGTAAGAAAGCTTTGGTACTCGAAATGCAGTGTGACGGAATGAAGATGTCCGTTTAGCTAGATTGCATATTTACATTGAGAGAAATAAGGAGAGATAGTATGAGCGCAATGAACACACTTAAGAAATTCGGACTTGAACAGGCATTCAATTATGTTTATAAAGATCCGGATAAGAATTTTATCAAGATCATGGACTGGGCAGATAAATTTTCCGGTGGTGGATTTCCTACACAGAGAGCAATGATCCGCGCAGCCATTTCTAATCCGGAACATCCGTATTATCCGTTTATTCATAGATTGGTAACTGATATTGATCCGCATGTTATGAAAACTCTGGTTGCAAACTTCTTTATCAATGCAAATCTTGCAGGCTGGAAGAAACAGGATGAATGCCGTGAGAAATATGGCTGTAATATCCCGTGGGCAATCCTTCTTGACCCAACAAGTGCATGTAACCTGCACTGTACAGGATGCTGGGCAGCAGAGTATGGAAACAAGCTGAACCTCACCTACGATGAGATCGATGACATCATCCGCCAGGGTAAGGAGCTTGGCGTTTATATGTATATTTACACAGGCGGAGAGCCACTTGTAAGAAAAAAGGATCTGATCCGTCTTTGCGAGAAACATAATGACTGTATCTTCCTTTCCTTCACAAATGCAACACTGATCGATGAGGATTTTGCAAATGATATGCTTCGGGTAGGAAACTTTGTTCCTGCGATTTCACTGGAAGGATTTGAGACTGCAACAGATGGCAGAAGAGGAAATGGTGTATACCAGAAGGTTATCAAGGCCATCAATCTTCTCAGAGAGAAGAAGCTTGTATTTGGTATCTCTGCATGTTATACGAGTGCAAATTTCGAGTCTATCACATCAGAGGCATTTTACGACAGCCTGATCGATCTTGGAGCGTACTTTATCTGGTATTTCCATTATATGCCGGTTGGAAATGATGCAGCACCGGAGCTGCTTCCTACTCCTGCACAGAGAAGAGAAACCTATGAGCGTATCCGTAAATACCGTGCAACAAAGCCGTTGTTTGCCATGGATTTCCAGAATGATGCAGAGTTTGTGGGAGGATGTATTGCAGGCGGCCGTCGCTATCTGCATATCAATGCAAACGGCGATATCGATCCATGTGTGTTTATCCATTATTCTGATTCCAATATCCGCGAGAAAACACTTCTGGAAGCACTGCAGTCTCCGATGATGATGGCATATCATGACGGACAGCCGTTTAATGACAATATGTACCGTCCATGCCCGATGCTTGAAAATCCGCAGAAGCTGAGAGAAATGGTAGAAAAATCCGGAGCACATTCCACAGATCTTCAGTCACCGGAGAGTGCAGAGCATCTCTGTGCGAAATGTGACCAGTATGCTGAAAACTGGAAGCCGGTAGCAGAGGAAATGTGGAAGGAAGACCAGGAGAGAAAGGCAGCGAAGAAAGGCTGCTGATCCTGAAACTTAAAAAAGCAGAACTTATGAAAGAGCACGGTACCGGAAACAGGTGCCGGTGCTCTTTTTTTGAAAACGGAGGGATCAGACCATGAAAAAAATGATTGATAACATCAGAAAATATCTGCCGGCGGTGCTCCTTCTTGTGCTTCTCCTTTTCTGTATCCGTTATAGAGAGGATCTGTCTGTGGAAAAGATTCTGCGCTATACGCCGAAGGAACCTGTTAAGGCTGCATTGCTTATGCTTGTGTTTTATGCCGTGAAAAGTGTTTCCTTTGTATTCCCCATTGCGATCCTGCAGCTTGCTGTAGGGCATCTGTTTTCTACAGGAACAGCACTTCTGGTGAACTTTCTGGGAAGAGCAGTCACATTGGCACTTCCTTACTGGATGGGACGTTTTTCCGGCTCTTCCATGGTGGAGAATCTTACTTCCAAATATCCGAAGCTGAAAACAGTGGTGGACTATCAGAACGGAAATCCGCTGTATATCTCTTTTTTTATGAGAACGCTGAATTTTTTGCCCGGGGATGCAGTGAGCCTGTTTCTGGGCGCGGTGAAGATCCCGTTTGAAGTATATATGCTGGGCGGGATGCTGGGAACATTTCCGGGAGTTATCCTAGCCACGATATTTGGAGCAAATATCAAGAATCCCGGATCACCGGCATTCTGGCTCTCCGCAGTGCTTCTTGTGATGATCAGTGTATTCTCGATCCTGATACACAGGCATATTTCACGGAAGAAAAAATAACAGGGCTTTCTCTTCCTGCTTTTACTGAGAGGAAAAATGTAGTATAATTAGTATAATGCAGACAGTAAAGAAAAGAAGGGAAGGAACATGGGGATCGATCATAACAAAAGATTAAAGGAACATTTATATTATTACAGTGCAAGAATCAGCCGGGATATCTCAAATCTGATCAAGTGGCTGGTTCTTGCTGTCATTACAGGATGTATCGTAGGTGCTGCCAGCACACTGTTTTCTTTTACGTTGAAGGCAGTGACCAGTTACCGGAAGGCGCATGAATGGATTTTTCTTTTGCTGCCATTATCCGGACTTGTCATTGTATTTTTGTATGAGAAGCTTGGAAAAGAGGATGGAGGGACCAATCAGGTTCTTTCTACCGTGCGTTCCAGAGATGATGTGCCGATCCTTTCTGCGCCTCTGATCTTTATCACAACGGCGCTGACTCATTTTACCGGTGGTTCTGCGGGACGTGAGGGAGCAGCGATCCAGCTTGGAGGAAGTATTGCCAACCAGCTTGGAAGATGGATCCATCTGGACGAGGAGGACCGTCATGTAATTGTCATGTGCGGCATGAGCGCGGCGTTTTCCGCGCTGTTTGGAACACCGATGGCAGCGGCAGTTTTTGCGCTGGAAGTGGTCAGTGTGGGCGTGATGTATTATGCAGCACTGATGCCGTGTATGATCGCGTCATTGATCGCTTCCGGATTTGCAGCCGGAATGGGAGTCACGCCGGAAAGTTTTCATGTGACGGATATTCCGGCACTGACTGTGGAAACTGGCCTGAAAATGGGAGTGATCGCTCTGGGCTGTGCAATTGTCAGCATTATGTTCTGTATTGCGCTGAATGGTGCAGTAGGACTTTATGGCAGATGGTTTAAGAATAAATATGTCAGGGTTGCAGTGGGCGCCTGCCTGGTCATTGTTGTCACCTTTATTCTGAGAACAGATGAATATATGGGCGCTGGTGCGGAGCTTATTGAAAAAGCGGTGGAAAACGGACAGGCGGATACTTTCGCCTTTTTCTGGAAAATGGTGCTTACAGCACTGACTATGCGCGCAGGATTCCGCGGGGGAGAGATCGTACCTTCTTTCTGTATTGGAGCTACCTTTGGCTGTGTGATGGGTAATCTTATGGGAATTTCTCCGTCGATCTGTGCAGCCTGCGGAATGGCAGCAGTTTTCTGCGGTGTGACCAATTGTCCGATCACTTCGATCCTGATCGCTTTTGAAATGTTTGGATTTAAGGGAGTATCCTTCTATCTGATCGCAGTATCTATCAGCTATGCAGCATCGGGATATTATGGCCTTTACAAGGATCAGACCATTGTGTACTCCAAATATAAAGCAAAATATGTGAACCGACATACCAGATTCTGATATAGAACGAAATGTGAAGGGGTGTGTATACTGGCACAATATCTTATGGAATACCGCATGGACATGGCTGGAAAATATCTGGACATCTGCGGAAATCTGATGTAATATATTAAACGTTAGTATTTACAGAAAGGCAGATTTTAAGGTATGGAAGAGAAGATTCTTGATTTTATCATGGAGTATGCACAGGAGAATGAGGGAGTCCCGTTTCAGGTGATCGAGGAGAATTTTAATATCGTTATGGATGATAAGCTGAAAGATATCATCAGTGATGCGATCTGGGACAGGGATAATGTTTCCGATGTGATCACAGAAAGTGAGCTTTATGTGATCACCTGCTTTGAAGATTAATACAGGGCTATCTGTGACCGTTATGGTAATGGAATTAAGAAATCTGATATGAGGAGAATGCATATAGGGCATTCTCCTTTTTTCGTCAATCTGTCAAAAGAATCCAAAGGAATTGAAGTCCCCAAAAAAGAATGGTATCCTAAAGAAAAAAGTAGATGGGGTGGTTGAAATGAACAGCAAATATGAGATCAACACAAAAGAAAACCGGGAATTCCTGAAAGCATCCTGTGAGGAGCTTTTGAATTTCGGACATCGATTTCCTTCACCGAATGGAGGTTCCTATTATCTGGGGGACGACGGAACACCATGGAAGGACAGAAACCGGGAAACCTGGATCACCTGTCGTATGGCTCATGTATATAGTCTGGGTCTGATGCTTGGCCATGAGGGAAGCGGAGAGCTTGCGGATGCGGCATTGAAAGGTCTGAAGGGAGAGCTTCACGATGAAAAAAACGGTGGCTGGTATGCAGGTGTAACACCGGAAGGAGATATTGTGCCCAATAAACAGTGTTATGCCCATGCATTTGTGATCCTGGCTGCATCTTCCGCACTGACAGCCGGAAGGCCCGGGGCGAAAGAGCTCCTTGAAGAGGCATTGGCTGTTTATGACCGACATTTCTGGAATGAAGAGGAGGGGCTGGCCTGCGATACCTGGAATACGGAATTTACCGTGCTGGATGATTACCGGGGATTAAATGCCAATATGCATACGGTAGAGGCTTTTCTGGCAGCAGGAGATGTCACCGGGGATAAAAAATATCACATTCGTGCAGGCAGGATCATTGATCATGTGATCCAGTGGGCAGAAGATAACTCCTGGAGGATCCCGGAACATTTCACGAAGGAATGGGTGGCAGATCTTGACTGCAACCGTGACCGTCCGGATGATCCGTTCAAGCCATACGGCGCAACACCGGGACATGGAATCGAATGGGCAAGGCTGATCACACAGTGGACGCTTGCAAACTGTGGAGAAGAGAAAGAAAAACTGGAAAAACATCTTCAGGCAGCAGAAAACCTTTACACAACAGCAATAAAAGATGGCTGGAACGCAGATGGTGCACCGGGAATTGTATACACGACAGATTGGAATGGCAAACCGGTGGTACATGACCGTATGCACTGGACTCTTGCGGAAGCGATCAATACCTCTGCAGTTCTTTATCAGGTGACCGGTAAGGAGAAATATGCGAAAGATTATGCTGCGTTTATGAAGTACTTGGATGAAATGGTCATGGATCACGAAAACGGCTCCTGGTTTCATCAGCTAGATGAGCAGAATCATCTGAAAGGAACCGTATGGCCCGGAAAATCTGATCTGTACCATGCACTGCAGTCTACACTGATCCCATATCATAAAGCAGATACGTCTATTGCACCGGCAGTGAAGAAAAAACTGGAGATCTGAACAAAATCGTTTTGCGATTTTTGTTCGTGAGCATGTAACGAAGCGGAGTGCGAATGTTCAATAAAAAAACTTCCTGTGTTTACAGAAAAATTTCTCAGGACAGATACTTGCAGAGATACAGGTATCCGGTCTTGAAGAAATACGAGAACACAGGAAGGTTTTTTGTTGAATAGTTATTACTCCGTAACCTCTTTCAGATCCGAAATATCCGGAGAGGCCATCAGAGAATAGTTGGTGTAATAAACAACGAAACCGGGTTTCGCACCGGCAGGTTTTTTCACATGCTTTTTCTGGATATAATCGATCTCTACCTTGGGAGCAGAGTGTCCTTTGGAGTACCAGGCGGCCAGGCGGCCTGCTTCTTCGAAGGTACGGTCCGGAAGTTCACCGTCTTTTGTGCGGACGATCACATGGGAACCAGCCATTTTCTTTGCATGGAACCACCAGTCATTTCCGGTTGCGAACTTGAAAGTCAGCTCATCATTCTGGAAATTGTTTTTTCCCACATAGATATCAAAACCGTCACTGGATATGTAGTGGAGCGGTTTGGATTTCGGCTGGGCTTTCTGGCCTTTTTTGTTTGTGTAGTGACGTTTGATATAGCCGTACTCAGTGAGCTCTTCCTTGATCTGGGAAAGGTCACTTTCAGATCTGGCGATATCCAGAGCATTGGAGATAGATTCCAGATGAGAGATCTCACTTTCCGTATCTGTGATCTGTTCTGTGACGGCTTCCTCTGTACGCTTTAGCTTTCCGTATTTATCAAAATATTTCTTGGAATTCTGTGCCGGAGTCAGTGTCGGGTCAAGAGGGATAGTGATCTCCTCGTTGGTGTAATAGTTCAGTGCCTTAAAGGATCTGCAGCCTTCCTCAAGCCCGTATCCGTAAGTGTTGATCAGTTCACCGTAGACCTTGAATTTATCTTTTTTTGCAGTATCATTCAGCTGCTTTTTCTGGATGTTGTATTTTTTTCGGTTACGTTCCAGAGCGGTTTGTACTACACGGCGAAGATCGGAGGATTTCTGGTGGATACGTGTCAGCAGACTTTTGGTAGCATAATAGGTCTCCAGCATAACAGAGACACTGTCAAAGATTTCGCTGCGGTATTCACTGCCAAACTGCTGATAAGGAAAGACACCGTATTCCACAGGTTCCTCTCCGCGGTAGACAATATTTGGGGTGAACTCTCTGTTCCGGATCTGTTCCATAAGGCGGAGAAAGGTATGATAAAGATGGGTGCAGGCTGCCTCATCCAGGGACTGCGATGCATCGCTTCCGTCAATGGATGCACGGTAGCAGATCTCCTCAGCCATTACCGGGCTCATACCTGTGAGTGAAGTGTAAAGCGCCTTGGAAATATTCACAGGCTTTTTACAGATGTGCTGTGTGAACTCCTCCTCGGAAACAGTCAGCGGATTTTCTTTATCCCTGGTATTGGGAATGAAATATTCTCTTCCGGGAAGAACCTCACGGACAGAGCTCATATGGGAAGAGACATGCTTGATGCTGTCCAGGATCATGCCTTTTTCGTCACAGAAGATGATGTTGCTGTGCTTGCCCATCAGTTCCATGATCAGACGCTTTCTGCAGGGATCCCCCAGCTCATTAAGATGCTCCAGCTCAAATTCCACCACGCGCTCCATTCCAGGCTGCTTCACATCAAGGATACGGGCGCTTCCGATGTGCTTTCTGAGAAGCATGCAGAAGTTCGGTGCGGTTAAAGGACTGATACGGTTCTTATCTGTAAAATAGATCAGAGGAAGGGATGCGCTTGCACTTAAGAGAAGACGTTTCTGTCCATTTGCACCCTTTCCTGTGATCAAAAGTTCATCGTTTTCCGGCTGGGCGATCTTGTTGATACGTCCGCCTTTTAAATTATCATCGATCTCTGCCACGAGAGCAGAAACTGTAATTCCGTCAAATGCCATGATTTTACCTCCATTTCAACATCAATCATTATAACAGTAAAAAAAGAGTTTGACTAGGGTTTTGGAATGAACTATAATAAATCCGTATGCAATCAGTTACTGTATTTATCAGTAGCTGATAAACTTAAGAGGCAGTATTGGAGGATAACATGATAAAAAGTATGACCGGCTTTGGCAGGGCAGAAGCAGTTTCCAGAGAGCGTAAGGTTTCTGTTGAACTGAAATCCGTCAATCACAGATATCTGGATCTGAACATCAAAATGCCGAAAAGACTCAGCTATTTTGAGGGAGAGATCCGAAATGTGATGAAGACTTATATCCGCCGCGGCAAAGTCGATGTGTTCATCACCTATGAAGACTATACAATGGGCGGAATGGCTCTGAAATACAATGCAGAGCTGGCAAAGGAATATCTGGGCTATCTGAACCAGATGAGTGAGGAACTGGGGATCGAGAATGATATCCGTGTTTCCACACTTTCCAGATATCCGGATGTGTTTACAATGGAAGAGCAGGCTCCGGATGAGGAAGAGCTCTGGAATTTTCTGGAAGGTCCGCTTCATGAGGCCTGCCGGAAATTTGTGGAGACCCGCCAGCGTGAGGGTGCTAATCTGAAACAGGACCTTCTTGGGAAGCTGGACGGACTGGAAGCAAAGGTCGATATAGTGGAAAAACGTTCTCCGGAAGTAGTGAAGGCTTATCGGGAGAAACTGGAAGCCAAGATGCACGAGCTACTTGAAGATAACCAGATCGATGATTCCAGGATCGCCGCAGAGGTGATACTTTTTTCAGATAAGATCTGCAATGATGAGGAGACGGTACGTCTTCGAAGCCACATCCACGGAATGAGAAAGATCCTGGATGAGAACGAGGGCGTGGGACGTAAGATGGATTTCATGGCACAGGAGATGAACCGTGAGGCGAACACTATCCTGTCTAAATCCAATGATCTTATTGTATCCAACGCGGCCATCGATCTGAAGACAGAGATCGAGAAGATCCGTGAGCAGATCCAGAATATCGAGTAACCGGACAGGAAACAGGCTGTACACAGACAGAAAGGGAGAGCGTAAATGGCGAAACTTATTAATGTAGGCTTTGGAAATGTTGTCAATTCACGCAAGATCGTGGCTGTGGTAAGTCCGGATGCCGCTCCTGTAAAGCGCATGATACAGAGTGTCAAGGGGACCCGAACTCTGATCGATGCCACACAGGGAAGAAAAACAAAAGCAGTGATTGTTACTTCCGATGATTATCTTGTCCTTTCCGCTCTGCAGCCGGAAACTATTGCCAGGAGATTTTCGGAAGCGTATGGAGAGGAAATGAGGGAGGAAGGAAATGAGTAAGGGAATTTTAGTTGTTGTTTCGGGCTTTTCCGGTTCCGGAAAAGGTACTGTCATGAAACGGCTGATGGAAAAATATGACAATTATGCATTATCTGTTTCTGTTACTACCAGAAATCCAAGACCAGGCGAGAAGGACGGAGAGGCTTATTTCTTCCGCACAAAAGAAGAATTTGAACAGCTGATCCGGGAAGACGGACTGATCGAGTATGCACAGTATGTGGAGAATTATTATGGCACACCCCGCAAATATGTAGAGGAGCAGCTTTCCGCAGGGAAAGATGTGATCCTTGAGATCGAGATCCAGGGTGCCATGAAGATCCGTGAGAAGTTTCCGGATACACTGCTGGTATTTGTATGTCCGCCGTCTATGGAGGAGCTTAAGAACCGTCTGGTAGGTCGCGGAACAGAGACTCTGGATGTGATCAACGGGCGTCTCAGAAGAGCGGTTGAAGAATCCAGAGGAATGGATAAATATGATTATCTCCTGATCAATGATGATCTGGAGGAATGTGTTGATACACTTCATGAGACCATCCGGTGTGAGCGCATGCGTACATCCAGGAATCATGATTTTGTATCCAGGATCCAGAAAGAAGCGGAAGCTTTTTTATAAATACCAATTAACAAGTTAAATACGGCCCTGCCGTTACAGAAGGGAGAAAAGATATGATACATCCATCTTATTCAGAATTAATTGAGGCTATCAACACAAACAACGAGGACGACGATGAGGCTCTCGTGCTGAACAGCCGTTATTCTCTTGTACTTGCAGCAAGCAAACGTGCCCGCCAGCTGATCGCAGGAGCAGAGCCGCTTGTACCGGGTGCAGCAGGAAAGAAACCGCTTTCCGTTGCCATTGATGAGCTTTACAAGGGCAAAGTAAAGATCCTTCCCGGACAGGAGGAAGAGGAAGAGCTGGAGGCTCTTGAGGCTGAGAAGGAGGCTCTTGAGGCAGCAGAGGGCGAGACCGCAGAAGGCACTGAGACTGCAGAAGCAGCTCAGACAGAAGCGGAGTAATTTTATGAAAATATTATTCATCTCTCTTGGCTGTGACAAGAACCTGGCGGATTCTGAGGAAATGCTGGGACTTCTTACAGCCGGAGGTCATGAGATCACAGACGATGAAACACAGGCAGATGCAATCGTGATCAATACCTGCTGTTTTATCAAGGATGCCAAGGAAGAGAGTGTGGAAACCATTCTTGAAATGGCAGAGTACAAAAAAACAGGAAGCTGCCATGCACTAATCGTTACCGGCTGTATGGCACAGCGATACCAGAAAGAGATCATTGAGGAGGTTCCAGAGGTCGATGCTGTTCTTGGAACTACATCCTACGGCGACATCGTAAAGGCTCTGGAGGAAGCAGTAGCCGGAAATCATTTCGAAGAATTCCGTGATATTGATTATCTGCCGGATACAGGAAGCAAACGTGTCCTTACAACAGGTGGACATTTCGGCTACCTGAAGATCGCGGAAGGCTGCGACAAGCACTGTACCTACTGCATTATCCCGAAGCTCAGAGGTAAATTTCGAAGCGTTCCTATGGAGCGCCTCATCGCCCAGGCAGAGGATATGGCTGAACAGGGAGTGAAAGAACTGATCCTGGTAGCACAGGAGACCACCGTTTACGGAAAAGATCTTTACGGCAAAAAATCTCTTCACATTCTTTTAAAGAAGCTCTGTGAGATCAGAGGTATCCGTTGGATCCGCATCCTTTACTGTTATCCGGAGGAGATTTACGATGAACTGATCGAAACTATTCGTGATGAGAAGAAGATCTGTCATTATCTGGATATTCCGATCCAGCACGCATCGGACCGAATTCTTAAGAGAATGGGCCGCCGTACTTCCAAACAGGAACTGATCGATATTGTCGGAAAGCTCCGTAAGGAGATTCCGGATATCGTACTGCGTACAACTCTGATCACCGGATTTCCGGGTGAGACGGAGGAAGACCATGAAGAACTGAAGGAGTTCGTAGATGAGATGGAATTTGACCGTCTCGGTGTCTTCACTTACTCTCCGGAGGAGAATACCCCGGCAGCAGAGATGGCAGACCAGGTTCCGGAAGAAGTGAAGGAAGAACGCAGAGATGAGCTGATGGAGCTTCAGCAGGAGATTTCTTATGACAGAGGCCAGGACCGTATCGGACAGGAACTTCTTGTTATGATCGAAGGAAAAGTTGCAGATGAAAGTGCCTATATCGGACGTACCTACGGGGATGCACCGAAGGTTGACGGATACATTTTCGTTCAGACAGGCGAACTGCTTATGACAGGTGATTTTGCAAAGGTACGTGTGACAGGTGCGCTTGAGTATGATTTGATAGGAGTGCTGAGCGATGAATACACCGAATAAACTTACAGTTGCAAGAATGATACTTGTACCATTTCTTGTAGTTTTCTTACTGACAGGCTGGGGAGGAGAAGCAAACCGCTGGATCTGTCTTGCGATTTTTGTCGCAGCAAGTGTGACAGACTGGTTTGACGGTCATCTTGCCAGAAAATATAACCTGATAACTAATTTTGGAAAATTTATGGATCCGCTGGCAGACAAGCTTCTGGTATGCTCTGCCATGATCTGCATGATCGAGGTTGACAAGCTTCCGGCATGGGTTGTGATCATTATCATCGGACGGGAATTTATCATCAGCGGTTTCCGTCTGATCGCAGCGGAGAACGGAATTGTCATTGCCGCAAACTACTGGGGAAAATTCAAAACCGTTTCCCAGATGATCATGATCATACTTCTGATGCTGGATTTCGGAGGTGTTTTTGCAGTGCTGACACAGATATTTATCTGGCTGTCCGTTGCACTGACCATTATCTCCCTGCTGACTTATATCATGCAGAACAGAAAGGTCCTTTCCATGCAGGAGTAGGGATCAGAGTATACGAAAGGAGTTTCTTTTCATGATCACAGAACTGATATCCGTAGGAACCGAGATCCTTCTAGGAAATATCGTAAATACCAACAGCGCCTATCTTTCTGAAAAATGCGCCCTGCTTGGGTTAAGTGTTTACTATCAGGATGTAGTAGGTGATAATGAAGGCCGTATGCGTGACGTGATCCGTACTGCACTGGATCGTTCCGATGTTGTGATCCTCACCGGAGGTCTTGGACCAACAGAGGATGATATCACCAAGGAAGTAACTGCGGATCTGATGGGAATGCCTCTTAAGGAAGATTCCCACTCAAGGAAACTGATCGATAAATATCTGAAGGAATATGAGAAAAACAATCCTCAGAGACGTATCACGAAGAACAACTATAAACAGGCCATGGTTCCTGATGGAGCCATTGTTCTTGACAATCATAACGGAACTGCTCCGGGACTGATCCTTGAGAAAAAAGGAAAAACCGCGATCCTTCTTCCTGGACCTCCCAATGAGCTGAAGCCCATGTTCGAGGAGTACGTGGTCCCATATCTGCAGAAAAACCAGCCGGAGATCATTGTGTCCCAGATGGTAAAGATCAGCGGGATCGGTGAGAGTCAGGTAGCAGAGGAAATCCAGGATCTGATCGAAAGCCAGACCAATCCTACCATTGCACCTTATGCAAAAACCGGTGAAGTGCATCTTCGTGTGACAGCAAGCGCAGAGAATGAAAAGGCCTGCAGAAAGCTGATCAAACCGGTTGTCAAGGAGCTAAAGAAGCGTTTTGGAGAGAATGTTTTCGCCACAGATGAGAGCAAGACACTGGAGGAAGCAGTGATCAATCTTCTGAAAGAGAAAGATCTGAAGCTTTCCCTGGCGGAATCGCTTACCGGCGGTATGATCGCCCAGCGCATTGTCAATGTATCCGGTGCGTCTGAGGTGTTTGGCTATGGCTTTGTGACTTATAGTAACAAGGCCAAGCATAAATGTCTGGGAGTGAAGAAGCGTACTCTGAAAGAGCAGGGGGCAGTTTCCGCCAAATGTGCCAGAGAAATGGCAAAGGGCGCCTGCAAAGCATCCGGAGCAGACATCAGTATTTCCGTGACGGGTCTGGCAGGACCGGGAGGCGGAACAAAGGAAACTCCGGTTGGTACTGTATTTATGGGCTGCTGCTATAAGGGCAAGGCTATTGCCAAAGAGTTCCACTTTACAGGAAACCGCATGCGGATCCGCGAGCAGACTACAGCGCATGCACTGGCGATGTTACGTGACTGTATCATTATGAGCAGATAGCGAATGCCTTGATCTGCCTGCTATTACGGATCAACCATGATATTTTTTATATAACAGGACTGATTTTTAAACAGATGAAACTTTTGATTTCAAGTATCTGTATCAAAAATCAGTCCTGTTTTATTTTTGTTTCCTGACAATAAGCCCCGGTATGGGCGATGAAAGAATATAAACGATCATATTTACAAGGATACTATCATAAGTGCTAGTGTTTTTATAAGGGATTTCCTCTAAAATATGATTAAAGCAATATATGACGTAAATATACGTTTTACCGGAAAGGGGGAAATCAGAATGAAAAAGAAAAAAAATCTGTTGTGTTTTGTGTTGCTGATCAGCCTTATTTTTACGATGGCATTTGGAAGTGTGACGGTCAGCGCCGCACCAAAACTGAACAGAACAAAAGTAACTCTTTTAAAAGGTGAGAAGACAACACTTAAGGTTACCGGGACCAAGCAGAAGGTTGCCTGGAGATCTTCCAAAAAGAGCGTTGCGACCGTAAACAGCAAAGGCCAGGTGGTTGCAAAAAATAAAGGTTCCGCAACGATCTATGCAAAGGTAAGCAAAAAAACATATAAATGTGTTGTAAAGGTAGAAACACCGAAGCTCAGCAGGACATCGCTAACATTAACAGAAAAGAAATCCAGTGCCATTAAATTGACAGGAACAACTGTGAAGGTGAAATATTCTTCTTCCAATCCGAAGATCGCACGTGTGGATTCCAAAGGAAAGATCACCGCAGTGAAAAAAGGAACAGCAGTGATCACAGCGAAGGCAAATACGAAGAAATTCAACTGTAAGGTTACAGTAAAAGCAGCGCAGAAACCGAAGCCGACACCTACACCGGTGCCGAAACCATCTTTAAGTGCCACCACCTTAAATATGAATAAAGGTGATGTGAGACAGCTTCAGGTAAAGAATTATAAAGAGATTCTTGTATGGACCAGTGATGATACATCTGTTGCAACTGTAGACAGTAAAGGCAAAGTAACGGCAGTGAATGTGGGAACAACAAAGATCCAGGTCCGGGATAAGAGTACCTGGCGAGGTAGCTGTACTGTCCACGTGACACAGACAGTAAAGAAACAGGTGGAGCCGGTTCTTACAAAAGGAACTAAATCTGCAAAAAAAGAGATCACCAATGATAAAGGACAGAAGGAAGTCATTAATGTAACGATAAATACCTATACTTACACCTTTACCACGATCCCGACCAATGCAGAGGAGCTGAAACAGTATGATATCACAACGGCAGACGGACGCTATAAGACCATGGCTCTTCTGATCCTTGCATATCGTACCTGGACACCGACCAATCCGACGGACTGCGAGGAGATGATTTCTTATCTCAACAATAAAGAGATGACTCAGTATTACAAAAACTTTTTGAGAGATCGTATGAAAGCGGATAACGGATATAAATATCTTGGTAATTCTTACCTGAACGGAGCAACTCCAGCCAACAATTATACTCCGTCTAAACCGATTTCCATTACGTTAAGACAGGACACACTTCCGGGTAAGGGAAATTCCATCAGTGAAGATATCCCGTATTTTGAACCGACCCAGACCACTCCTGCGATCTACAGATCATTTACTGATTTTGCAGGTAGCGACAGTTCCAGATGGATCTGTACATATAAGCACTCCAAAACCGGAAAATGGTATATCTGGGATCAGTCCTGGCATGATCTTCTTACCAGGATCAAACAGCCGGCAGGAAACTATGAATATTGATCGAATGTGAATGTACCGCTATTCAATCCCATTCTAAAAAAGGAACCGACAGCGTAAAAACTGTCGGTTCCTTTTTGGCATACATAATAGAATATCTCATCGGTGCAGCGCAAACTTTTCAATGGCGCGTGCTACACCGTCTTCGTCATTGGAAGCAGTAATATAATCGGCTGCTTCTTTTACCTGGGGCTGTGCATTGGCCATGGCTACGCCAAAACCGACTTCCCGGAGAAGATGGACATCGTTGTCACCGTCTCCGCATGCCATAATGGATTCCCTTGGGATTCCCAGCATTTTGCCAAGAGCAACAAGAGCGGTTCCTTTGTTGACACCGGCGGCGTTGATCTCAATATTGTAGCTTAAGGAGCCTACAAGCTCCAGCTCCTTAAGTTCACTTAATTCCTTCCAGGCGGAGGCACGTTCCTCCATGTCTGCAAAAAGCGCCTGGACTTTATCCATGCTTCTGTTTTCTTTTGTAATGACATCCTGGATGTCCGGAACCGCGATACGGGTAGTACGGACATAATTCCACATATTAGGGTCGTGATGGTATTTTCCTACATTATCAAGCTTGGCAGCGTCTGCATATCCCTGGCCGTCAAAATAGATCTCACTTAAAGTATCATATTTTTCAAAGATACGGAGAGCTTTTTTTGCACTTTCCATGGGAAGAAGCTGCTCGATAAGAAGTTTATTATGGTCTGTATCAAGGACTCTGGCTCCGTTGGAGGTGAGAGCATAGTGAATTCCCGGAAAATTTCTCAGTTCCGCGGGAATGCCGGTATATGGCCGGCCGGTAGCCATCAGAATAAGGATACCTGCATCAATAGCTTCCCTGAGAACGCGCCTGGTATTTTCTGTGAGTTCTTTTTTTGTATTCAGAAGAGTTCCGTCCAGATCAAGACCGATCATTTTTATCTGCTGCATATTTAAGATTTCCTTTCCCGGTTAAGGTCACATATACAGAAAAACCGTCCCGAAAAAACATTTTCCGGGACGGTACCTATCTGTTTATCAGATATCAAGAAGATCACTGTAAACTTTCAGTGCTCCGTCTGTATCATGAGCGAGAACACGTTTTGCAAGAACCTTACCAAGCTGTACACCCTCCTGGTCAAAGCTGTTCAGGTTCCATACAAAGCCCTGGAACATGATCTTGTTCTCAAAGTGTGCAAGAAGCGCACCCAGAGACTTCGGTGTAAGTTCCTCACCAACAATGATACTGGAAGGACGTCCGCCCTTGAAGTTTTTGTTCAGGTTCTCATCTTCTTTTCCACATGCAAAAGCAACGATCTGTGCTGCAACGTTTGCACAGAGCTTCTGCTGGCTTGTGCTGTTCTCGATATCAACATCAACACCAAGCTGGCTCTTCTTAAAGCCGATGAACTGAAGCGGAACAATATTGGTTCCCTGATGCAGAAGCTGGTAGAAGGAGTGCTGTCCGTTGGTTCCTGGCTCACCAAAGATCACCGGTCCGGTCACATAATCCACCGGCTCACCAAAGCGGTTTACAGATTTACCGTTAGACTCCATATCACACTGCTGAAGATGAGCAGGGAAGCGGCTTAATGCCTGTGAGTATGGTAAAACTGCAGTAGAAGGATATCCCTGTACATTTCTCTCATAAACGCCGATCAGGGCATCCAGCATATCCGGGTTCTCAAGAATGTTCTTATTTGTTGCAAGCTTATCCTCCTCGGCAGCTCCGTCAAGGATGTCTGCGAATACTTCCGGTCCGAATGCAAGGGAAAGGATCGCTCCGCCTACGCCGGAAACGGAAGAGTAACGTCCGCCGATATAATCATCCATGAAAATAGCGGTAAGGTAGTCATCGCTCTTTGCAAGAGGAGAGGTCTCACTGGTTACAGCAAGCATATGTCTGGATGGGTTCAGGCCCGCTTTTGTAAGTGCGTCTTTTACGAATGCCTCATTTGTCAGAGTTTCAAGTGTTGTACCGGATTTGGATACAACGATGAAAAGAGAGTGAGCAAGATCTACAGATGCAAGAACAGCAGCTGCATCATCCGGGTCAACGTTGCTGATGAATTTTGCTTCCATCTTGAAGGTGTTGTTTGCCTTTGCCCAGTTCTCAAGTGCGATATATAATGCACGCGGTCCCAGGTCACTTCCGCCGATACCGATCTGTACAACCGTAGTGAATTTCTCACCGGCTTCATTTGTGATCTCGCCTGCATGTACTTTGTTTGCAAAATCTGCAGCTTTCTTCTGCTGAGCTACATAGAATTCTCGCTTGTCCACACCGTCAACAACAACAGGCTCGCCAAGCTGTGTACGTGCAAGATGATGAAGGACCATACGTTTCTCGCCTGTGTTGATCACTGCGCCGTTATATAATTCCTGGAATTTTTCGATCAGTTCTGCCTCATCAGCCAGTTTGGAAAGTGCGTCAAGAACGGTCTCGTCCACTTCCTTAGCTGCGTAATTGTAAGCCAGACCTGCGGCCATCGGTACGCTGTACTTCTTTACACGTTCTGCACCCTGCTCGCCGGACATTGCCTCTGCAATGTTCACGTGATCTTTCAGACTGTTAAGTTTGCTGTAAGAAGCAAGAGTGTCCAGATTTTTCCATGTTGCCATAATCATATTCCTCCTTTAATGACTGTGATCAGAGATATCAACATAAATCCCTCGGATATCTTTTTCACAATTGTCTACAGCCAATTATACTGAAAAAAGCTCTGGATTTCAACGGAAGGAACGATTTAATTGGTGAAAATCTTGTTAAATAAGGTAAAAAATATCAGAGATAACAGGATCGTGACGGAAATATGAAGAAGTTTCCGTCAGCAGCAGGACAGGAATGGGGAAATATGATATGATAGAAAACAGATCACCCGGAGAAAAAAGCCGGGAATATAATAAGTGATGAAGGGAATTGTTTTATGGAGGAAATGAAGAAAAAAGGAAATGTGATCGCACTGCTGCCTATCGGTGTTTTTCTGGTCCTGTATCTGGGACTGGGGATTTTGTTTGAGTATGTGATGAAGATCCCTATGGGATTTTATAATGTACCGATCGTTGTGGCTTTTCTGTCTGCGATCCTGGTGGCATGTGTTCAGAACAGAACGATCAGCTTTGACAGAAAGCTGGAGCTTATGGCAAAAGGAGTAGGAGATAAAAATATCATCACCATGCTTCTGATCTTTCTGACCGCAGGCTCTTTTGTGGGTGTTGTGGGGCGCAGCAGTGCAGAAAGTGTGGCCTACTGTATGCTTTCTCTGATACCGGCACGTTTTTCTGTTGCGGTATTGTTTGTAGTTGCCTGCTTCGTATCTGTGGCTATGGGAACTTCCGTTGGGACGATCACGCTTCTTACCCCTATTGCGGTAGCGGTTTCCAAAGCTTCCGGTTTTGATATGGCATTTTGTGTGGCATCGGTGATGGGAGGAGCCATGTTTGGTGACAACCTTTCTTTTATTTCTGATACCACGATCGCAGCCTGCAACGGTCAGGGCTGTCAGATGAAAGATAAATTCCGGGAAAACTTCTGGATTGCATTTCCGGCAGCTGTTGTTACACTGCTCCTGATCCTTATCCTGTCTTTTCAGACAGAGATTCAGGGAAGAGTGGTACAGGATTATCATCTTGTGCAGATCCTTCCGTATGTTCTGGTGCTGATTGGCGGGATTATCGGCATCAATGTATTTGTGGTACTTCTGATCGGAATTGTCTCCGGAGCATTTATTATGCTTCTTGGAGGACATATCACGCCGGTGGAGCTTCTGACAAATATTGGCTCCGGTGTTTCCGGGATGTTTGAGACATGTATGGTGGCTATCCTTGTAGCAGCCATGTGTGCGCTGATCCGGGAGCATGGAGGCTTTGAAGCGCTGCTTTCCGGAATACAGAGAGTTTTTAAAGGGAAAAAAGGCGGACTTCTTGGTATGGGACTTCTGGTTGGAGCCATGGATATCGCAACAGCCAATAATACGGTAGCTATTGTTATGGCCAACCCCATTGCAAAGGAAATGGCGCTGGAATATAAGATCACTTCCAGAAAGACAGCTTCTATCCTGGATACATTTTCCTGTATTTTCCAGGGGGTGATCCCATATGGAGCCCAGATGCTGGTTGCCATTTCTGCGGCAAAGGAACTGGGATTTGAGCTTTCTGCTTTTCAGATCATGCCGAAACTGTTTTACCCCATGCTTCTGCTTGTGAGTTCTCTGATCGCGATCTTTGGTATAAAAGGCGGGGATGATAAATGAATCAGGAAGAGATGATCCGGGATGTCCGGAAAAGACTGTTTGAAATGCAGGATACAGGATATCGGGATTTTCATGTAAGGCTGGTTCCGACTGTGGAGAAAGAAAAGATCATCGGTATCCGGACACCGATACTCCGGAAATTTGCAAAAGAATTTGGAAAAACAGAAAGATCCGAAATGTTCCTGAAGGTTCTTCCTCATCAGTATTATGAGGAAAATAATCTCCATGGCCTGCTGATCGAGCAGATCAGAGATTATGATAAATGTCTGAAAGAACTGGAGCGTTTTCTTCCGTATATTGATAACTGGGCGACCTGTGATCTGCTGGCGCTCCATATGATGAAAAAATACCGTGATATATTTATCCGGGAGATTTATCGCTGGATGGAGTCGGATAAGCCTTATACCATCCGGTTCGGGATCAGTATGCTGATGCGTCATTATCTGGATGAAGAATTTAAACCGGAATATGCTGAGAAAGTGGCAGCGATCCGCTCGGAAGAATATTATGTAAATATGATGCGAGCCTGGTATTTTGCTACAGCGCTGGCAAAACAGTATGAGAAGATCCTTCCATTCCTGGAAGAGCAGAGAATGGATATCTGGACTCATAACAAGACGATCCAGAAATCCATTGAAAGCTACCGGATCACACAAGAGCAGAAGGATCATCTCAGGACACTGCGGATAAAGAAATAAACAGCAGGTAAGGGTTGGAATATGAAGGCAATATCGATCTATGCACTTACAAGAAATCAGAATATGGAATGTGTCCAGAAGCTGGAACGCCAGCTTTCCGGCAGAGATTTTTTTCTCAGGATCAAAGAGTGGGAACTGGAAAGTATGAAAGCACTGGTGAAGCAACTGGAACTGCATATGGAGGAAGTGTATAAGCTGCGCTTTTTCTATTCGTTTCAGATCCCGAAGCTTGGAAAGGAGTTCGATCTTCTTCAGATCAAAGATGACCAGATCGTGAATATTGAACTGAAAAGCGGCATTGTGTCGGACGAGGCTATCCGGAGACAGCTGATCCAGAACCGGTATTATCTGTCTGTTTTTGGAAAACCGATCCTGTCGTATACCTATATCAGCAGTGAAGATCATCTGGTGAGACTGACCAATCATGATCACATTGTGGAGGGGGACTGGAAACAGCTATGTATTGCATTGGGGAAAGAAAGCCCGGACTATGAGGGAGATATCGCGGATCTGTTTCAGGCAGAGCTTTATCTGATCTCTCCGCTGACAGAACCGGAGCGTTTTCTCAAAAAAGAGTATTTCCTTACTTCCCAGCAGAGAGATATTGAACGGCAGATTCTGAAGAGAATACGTGGAGAAAGAGGAGGATATTTCTGGTTCAGCGGACTTCCAGGAACCGGAAAAACATTGTTGCTTTATGATATTGCGATGAAGTTGTCCGTGCGCCAGAGAGTCTGTATCATTCACTGTGGAGAGGCGGGAAAAGAATGGAAGATTCTTCATGAACGTCTGCGGCGGATAGATTTTCTGGCAGATACTCAGCTGGACGGAACGACGGATCTTGGCTGTTACAGCAGCATTCTGGTAGATGAAGCACATCTTCTGTCCCTGGAAAAATTATCGGTTCTGCTTACATGGAGTGAGCACAGGCCGGTGATCTTTTCCAGTGATTCCGAGGATGTGATCTCACCGGAAGAGATGGATCGTAGCATTGTGGAAAGCCTGGGAAATCTGCCGGAGATCCAGAAATTCCATCTGACAAACCGGATCCGTACCAATGCGGAACTTTCCTCTTTTATCCAGAACATGATGCACCTGCCGGAAAAAAGAAGCCCCAGATGGTATCCGCATATTGCAGTGGTGTATGCCAATAATGACCGCGAGGTGGAAAATTTTCTGAATGATTTTGCGGGACAGGGATATCAGCAGCGGATACCAGAGGGTTCTGGACAGCTTGGTATCCAGGCAGTGAGAGATGCGGAGAAGATCGTTGTATTGCTGGATGAACAGTATTATTACGACGAAAAAGGATATTTAAGATCCAGGTGCTCCGCGGAAAAATATTCCAGTGTACGAAAACTTTTTCATCTTTTGAATCAGGCGAAAGAGAGCCTGGCTCTGGTGGTGAGAGAGAATATGGCGGTATATGAAGTGATGATGGAGATTTTGCAGATGCACAGAAACAGATAAAAACAAAAGATTAAAGACAATGGAGAGGAAGACAGAGAGATGGAAGTTTTGGAGATTGTTTTGCCTGTACTGGCGATGATCATTCTTGGAATCCTGTGCAGAAAATGGAAACTTTTAGATCAGAGTGGTGTCAATAACATGAAAACACTGGTAACAAATATTATGCTTCCTGTGGCAATTTTTCATGCACTGGCAACAGCAGAGTACAGTGGAAAGATCGGAATTCTGGTTCTGATCATGTTTGTGATGCTCTTGATTTCATTTGGGGCAGGATTCTGGATGAAAAGATTTATGGACGAGCCATATAAGAAATATCTTCCGTTTCTGATCTGTATCTATGAAGGTGGAATGATGGCTTACCCGTTGTATACAAGTCTTTGTGGCAGCGAAAATCTTTCACAGATTGCAGTGCTGGATATTGCGGGACTTCTTTTTGGATTCAGTGTGTATATGGGAATGCTGGGACAGACGGAAAACGGGGAAAAGATCAATGCAAAAAGCCTGTTTTACAGTGCATTGCGAACCCCTGCTTTTATAGGAACGGTTCTTGGAATTATTGTGGGACTGACACGAATGATCACCCGGCTTCTGGACAGTCCTTTTGGCAATTGTTATCTCAGTGTGGAGAATATTCTGACAACGGCCATTACGCCGATTATTCTTATTGTAGTTGGGTACAGTATGGAACTTGCGCCGGAACTTATCAGCCCCTGCCTCAAAACCATATTGCTGAGAGTCCTTTTGCAGGCAGTGATGATTGCGGGAGTTCTCATGGCAGTAAAATATTTGGTAGGAGGTTCCAGGCTTCTGAACCTGGCGGTTATTACATATATGTCCTCGCCTGCTACATTCAGTATGCAGACTTTTCTGAGAAAGAAAGAGAGCAGTGCTTATGCATCCACAACAAATTCTCTGTATTGTGTGGTCTCAATCCTGGTTTATATCACACTGGCAGTGGCAGGATGATGGAACTGAAAGAAGGGATCAAATGACGACAACGACATTATGTTATATAGAAAACGATGATAAATTCCTGATGCTTCACAGAGTAAAAAAACAGGATGATATGAATGAGGGCAAATGGATCGGCGTTGGCGGGCATGTGGAAAGTCAGGAAACTCCGGAAGAATGCCTTGTTCGTGAGGTGAAAGAGGAAACAGGGCTGACACTTACCTCCTATAAGTTCCGTGGCCTGGTGACATTTATAAACAGTGAATGCGAATCAGAACTTATGTGTGTGTTCACGGCCGATGAATATACAGGAGAACTGATTGAATGTGATGAGGGAGAACTTTGCTGGGTTGACAAAGCCATGGTGCCGAATCTTCCGGCATGGGAGGGGGATCAGGTATTTCTTGATCTGCTCCTTTCAGGAGAAAAACGCTTTTTTTCTGTAAAATTGCAGTATGAAGGTGACAGACTTGTAGAGAAGAAAATTCATTTGTATTAATAGTAGATTGTTTCATAGCTGGAGGGGAAATCATGTTTAATAAAATGATTGCACAGCAAACCGCAAAAAAAGAAAAACTTCTTGATAATTTTCTGAAAAAACATGAAGCGGAATATCCGTTTCCGGAAGATGTGGAACTCATTTGTGACATTGACTATATGGGAGATGGAAAGCCCTGTCATTTCATGGATATTTACCGTCCCCGAAATTATGAAGGAAAACTTCCAGTCATGTTTAACCTGCACGGAGGCGGTTTTCTCCTTGGAAAAAAAGAAGAGGGATTTTTCTTCCCTCCTATATTTACGGGAAACACTGGAAAAAGAGTTCGTTTTATCCATATATAAATGAGGCGTGCTCTGATGCAGACAACCGAATTATTAAGACAAAAGATGCTCTCTGTTTTTCCGGTTCCGGTCAGTTCTTATTGCATTATTGATAGTTTTCCGCTTGCAGTTTGCAAATTCGGACGTGCACGATACTGCAAAACATTTCGCAGCCAGGGTGCTGATTACGGAAAGTGCCCTTCTAAAAAGGAAACTTACTTCGGCTATAAAGTGCATGCCCTGGTCACGTTAGAAGGTTACATTACTGCATTTGAGATTACGCCGGCATCCACAGATGACCGTGAAGGATTACGAGATCTGGTGGATAATTGTTCAAATATTACAATTTTAGCAGATAAAGGATATGTTGGCGAAAAACTCATGCAGGAAATGCAGGAACAAACGATCTGTCTTTTTGCACTCAAGCGTTCCAACAGTAAAGAAAACTGGCCAAAATCGGTGCGTCAACTGATCTTCAAATTGAGAAGACGGGTAGAAACTGTCTTTTCACAGTTAAGCGGTCAGTTAAATGCAGAAAGAGTACTTGCCAAAAGCTTTCAGGGCTTATGCACCCGTTTGGTTAATAAAGTATTAGCATACAACCTCTGCATTGCATTAAACAGTATTTTCGGTGAAACCTGCGAACTTGGAAAAATCAAAGAACTGATATTCTAAAAAATTTGTTTATCAAAAAACAGGGATTTTTTGCGGCTTTTACAAGTTTTTAAACATTTTATTTGAAATAGCACAATAGGTTAAATTATAATATCTGAAATACTGGTTGGTCTGTATTGTAAAAAACAGATAGATATTTGTGTATAATGAAATAAATATGGAAGATGGGCAGGTCTGCTTTTGGGCTTACCTATTTATAAAATACAAATTCCAAATGTCAAGATCAACGCTGTTGAAGCATATATATGAAGTTCTGAATCCAAAGGCAATTATCAAACAGGCTTCCATATTAGGAAAGCTTTATACAGATTCTCAAAGGCACGATTTGATGGAAAACGTTCATGATATCCGAACACCAATGAATGCGCTTCTGGGATATAATGAGCTGATGAAAAAGATCGTAAATCTTGGAGATACCGATAAATTTTCTCTTCCTCAGTTGCTTGAGTTGTGAAGTCTGAATGAGAAAGCGGAAATGAAGTCTAAAAAGACTCCGCCTAACAGAGCTAAGAATGATAACGCTACTGTTTTTACTTCAGTGTAGAGAGTTGGAACACTTTCATTGCTATTTGTGCCGTCTGCCGAAGGCGGCGGAATGGAGATTAAAATGAATTTAAATGAATTTTTGAAAGAAGAAGCCTTTTCAAAATATAATGTTGGAATAGAAAAAATTAAAGATGATTTTATTGAATCCGGATATGAAAAATTTTTGTGGAGGCAAACACTGAAAGAGTGGGATGATGCAAAAAAGACAATATTAGAAGAGAATTCGTATAAATATGTTGTTAATAAATATGTACAGAGCTTTTTAGAGCAGTTTAATAATATTGATGATTCAGATGTTGCTTTTATTTATCCAGAGTCATATACACCTAATTATTTTATGATACAAGCATTAATAAAAAAAGAAGCTAAAAAGGATTATGTAATAGAAAATTTATTACCGGATGATGATACAATTAATCATTTGGCTATTTTTTGTCGCGATAAAAAAGAAACAATAGAATTAATGAATCACTTAGTTTATTCAGCAGTATTGGGAGAGAACTTCGGTGGATATAAATTGCTGGGAGTTCATTTATGCTATTATTTGGAATGCTGTGGAAATGATTCTTACGCATATACTATGAGAGTTCCTAATAGTTTAATGCATTATCAGGGTTATGTTACAAGAAAGGACACAAATCCATATATAATATATGCTACTCGAAAGAATATAGAAGGATTAGTGCAAAAGGGCTTTTTTAGATCAGAATTTGAATTGTATTTGAATTTAAAAAATACATTAATGCCTTTTTTACAAGCTATGTATCTTAAGGCACAGAATGCAGGGGATAAGAATTATGACTGGAAAACAGCAAAGAGCATTTTAAAGGGAGAATTAATTGAAAATGGAATCATAATATCTAAATGGAAACATGAACAATCTCTTTTTTTATTAGTAAAGAAAACTTATTCAGATGCTATATTTCAATATAGACCGGAATGGCTTTCTCCCCAAAGTTTGGATATTTATATTCCCAAATTAAATGTTGGAATAGAATATCAGGGAATACAACATTATACGGATGTAGATTTTTTTGGAGGAAAGAAAGCATTGGAGCATAGAAAAGTTCTCGATGAGAAAAAACGCAAAATATGTCAAGATAAGGGGGTCATTTTGGTTGAATGGAAATACAACTTTAACATTACAAACAAAAATTTACAGACTTTATTGCGGGATGCCTTGAGATCAGTATAAAAATGTATGAGTCTAATGTATTGACCGAAGCCGCAGAATAAAGCAATACATGATATTATAGAGTAGAATAAAGAAGATATCTATTCCAAGTAGCCTTTATAACAATTATAAAGAGAGTTCCTTGTAACTATCAGGAAATCTGATAGTTAGTTCTTCAGCAGAAAGTATATGTTTAATAATAGTACCGGAGTTACAGCCAGATTTGATTTGCGTTTGTTGGCAACTTTTTACGATAAGAAAGAATAACAATTACTTAATTAAGTACAACGATTAGAAATCAACAGTGTAACCTATGATAAAAACATTAGTGGTTGATGATGCAGGACTTAAAGAAAATATATTTTTTGATAATAAAATAAAAGGCAGGAAAAAGTATGATTACAGGAAGTTTTATAATGATATCAGAGGGCGAAATTAAAGAGCGTCGAAAAAAGAGAGAAACTGAATTGCGAAAGATGGTCTATGAAGAATATGAAAATTTTAAGATATATATTAGCTTTTACGAATTGCCGGAAATTAAAAAAATAACTTTTATGAATATGCGTGGATGTGATGCGGCAGTATCTCCAATTTTCAGTAGTGAACTTGAAATAAGGATTAATGAAAAATATTTAAAGGCCAAATGTCCTATGGAGTATTTAAAAGTTATTTTATTTCATGAATTCACGCATATTTGGGATCGAATAGTAAAATATGCAGATTTACGAGCAGCGAAACTGACAGAGTATCATGCAGTGCAAGTTGCATTTGCAAAAAATCTCAACCAAAAGCGTATTGATAAATGGGATAAGTTTTCTGAGAATCAATTTGTTTCGTATAATGATAAACGTGTATCTGCAAAAGAATATCTGCAAGTTTGGTGTGACCATTATTCCTATGACATGGAGTACCATTATTATAATGAATCAGATGACCGTACAAACCAGTTTATGTATGATTTGTGTCAATGGATGGGGTATAGTATTATATTTGAAAAATATTGTATTGAATGGAATGGAACACGTAAAATTAAAGGATTTATCCCAAAAGATATGGAAGATTTAATCGAGCAATTTTATATAAGCCTTAGAGATGATTTTGGAAAGGAACAAATCGTTAGTAACTATAATCAAATAAAGAACAAATTTAATGAACTGAATCATATTCAGTTTATTGGAAATGAAAATTACTTTCTGATAGAAAGAACTAAGGGGATAAGTGCGGAGAAAAGTTTCAAAGAACATTGCATAGCGATAGAAAAAATATATAATGATATGAAAAAAAAGCATTCCCCACAATTTTTAACAAACCAACCATATTTAAATAAAAGTTTTGTTTTGCAATATTTTAGAAAAATGTATCAAGATATGCTTTCTGTTATTGATACGCCGTTTCTTTTCAAAAAATATATGGAGCATTATTCTTTGATATGCCTGGATGATATTACAAAAATGAAAAGTTTCTTGGAATCAGAAATCAGACCAATATTTGAATCAAAAAGTTATTTTGAGATTGTTATAAAAAAAATAGAATTGCTGAATGAAGTTGAGATATGTACAGCCCCAAATGGGAAATCCTACTATAGGATTTTTAATGTTCAGAATTTTATTGAAAGCATAGGATTTACGCCGGCGTTTCTGGCAGCGTTACTTATGGGAATTGCTGATGCAGGATATGAAATAAAATTTTCAAATGTAATGATAATTTCTAAAGTTGTTTAAAAATTATACGCAAAAATAATAGAATAAGGGTATGGGGCATATCAATAAGTTCTCTACTCTTTTATTGTATTTAGAGAACATTAACACAAAAGCACTTGTTTGTATATCGTTTGCTTGGCTTGTTTACAATTGATAAGAATTGAGTGAATTCCAAGCCCAGAGCCGCTTTGTGGGGAGTAAGTCGGCTTTGCATTTGTGAGATTTCTTGTATTCTACATAATTGCCAATCATTTTCCTAATAGTTGGATAGTATGGACTTGCTGACCGGAATATTCATTCATCTATTCTTATCGAGGTAGAACTACTGGCAACGTATTACAGAATCATACGAAAGAAATGACTACTGAGGAGTTAGATATGGATTGCAAAAGATACATGATCTGTTTATGGTAAAATGTAAAATATCTTTACGATAAGGAAATAACACACAAAGGAAAAAACAAGAAATGCAAGAACACACAAGAACTCCCGTATTTCAGGAAAAAAATGGCACCTGGAGACATCTCACTAAAACTGTGAATTCCCTCATCTGCACTATTGAATATGGCAGCAGTGCCGGTTTTTCATCAAAGGAAGACGCCCTAGAGAGTTACCAGCAGTCCATGGATGCTTACCAGGATCAAATATCCAGGTTAAAAAAATCCCGGAACATGCCGTTTACTTTTTCGGAATACCTGAATTACTGGCTCAGAGATGTCTATACACCGATTTTTAACAGTTCCAGTGCCCAGTTGCGTAATCGATGGGTGATAGAACTGATCATACTGCCGCATCTTCACAAAGATATCCTCCTTGACTGCATCAGTACCGGTTATATTAATAAAGTTCTGGGAGACTGTCAAAAAGTCTGTACCAATGGAGGATATTACGCTTACCGGCTTCTTCATATGGCTCTGCGTTTCGCTTACTATAATTCCTATATTCCGGATATTAACTTTCAGGAGATCAGACATTATCCGGAGCCTGTGAGAAATGTAACGTTTTATTCCAACGAACAGCTTCGCAGATTTCTGGACGTAGCTTCACATTCCAGCAGTTATCTGGAGATTCAGCTGGCACTTTTCTGTGGCTTGAAAAAAGGAGAAATTCTTGGGCTTAGATATTCAGATTTCCATAAAAAAGAATGTACAGTAAAAATACAGCGTATATATACCATACAGCGTAATACAGAAGATGGCTATCAGTTCAAAAAGCTTTCCGGAACCAGACAAAACCGTACCTTAAAAATCCCTTCTTTTATTTTCCAGGAACTTGCCATACGCAGAAAAAAGAACCTTTCTATCCTGGAAAAATATCCATCCGAAACCAAATATAAATCCAGCATCTGTCTTGGCCCGGCTGCAAAGACAAAATCCGACAACACACTTGGGGTTTCTTTAAAACAGATCGCAATAGAAGCCGGCCTCCCTGTAGTCTGTATGGGTGACCTCCGCTATATGTTTGCCCGTTTTCTTATGGAACAGGGATTCTCCCTGGAGACAATTTCTGCCATTCTCGGTCATACAAAACTAAATACGACTTTGGCATTTTGTAGTATATTCCCATGTGAGGAACCCGAAATAGGCATAGTCATCGGAAACACCTTGGATCCTGTTTTTGAATCCGGAACAGAGCGGTGAGAAGGAGAAATCTATTTATGCAAAAGAAAAAATATCCATTGTTTCCAGCCGTAAAAGAACCCTTTTTCTATGGAAATATTATTTCTGGACGATCACTGGGAGATGTGGTTTACCTGGCATCCAGGAAAAAATACTGTTTCCGTCTTCAACTGGTTTTTGAATCCGGTGATGTTAGGACGGTACAGAGAACCTCATCTGACAAGCAGACGGCCCGTATGGAAAGGGATCTTGCACTGATGCACATTGCCAGGGGAACTTTCATCCCTTTTTCTTATACAGTCAGGGAATTCTACGAATACTGGTTTTATCATCATATGATCGGAGAAAAACGAATTTCCTATAATACCTATACTTCTTATCGCAGCATCTTGAATAATCATATCCTTCCCGTGATCGGACACCAAAAACTTGATTGTCTGCAGAGAAAAGACCTGATCCGGGCATTACGGAAGATTCCTTCAAGAAATGTACAGCGTACCGCCATCGGAATGATATCAGGGTCTCTGCGCTATGCACAGGAACGGAGTTATTTTCCAGTAAACATATACAGCGGTCTCAATTATGAATTAAAGAAATCCGGTCTTTTTCAAAAAGAAACGAAAACAGAAGCAAACGTATATACAGTAGAACAGGATGCGCATCTTTTACATCTCTGCCGGAAACAGGAACCACAGATCTATCTTCCTATGCTTCTTGCCGTTACTGCCGGTCTCAGAGTATCGGAGGCGATCGGACTGAAATATGAAGATATTGATTTTCTCTTAATAAAAAACTTACCGTGACACGTCAGCTCGGAAGAAGTCTGTATCCGGAAAACTCTCATATAGAGCGGCCAGCATTGTCGCAGGAAATCCAGCTGAAAACAGCGAGGAGCCACCGGCAGGTAGAACTGGCAGACTTTGTCCTTGACGAGATTCTGCTGGAACGGCAGCGGTATGAAAAACGCAAAGCAGAAGATCCAGGCTTTCAGAATCTGGGATATATCTGCTGCCAGAAAGATGGACGCTGCTATAATCGCAGATTTTATACAGATGCTTATAATCGGATTCTGCAACAATGTGAATTTCCAAGACTTGAATGGAGAAAATTCCGTAATACCTATGCGACAATTCTGTCTGATTATCAGGTCCATATCAAAACAATTTCTCAGTGTCTGGGACATTACAGCCCGGATTTCACCAAGAAAGTTTACGTGTTTGTAAAAGAGCCGGACGTTTATGACATTTCTCACGCAATCGGGGAATATGTTTCTACGAACCGTCTTCTACCTGTTCCCCGTAGCTGGAAAGAAACAGATGTCTACCTGCTCCCAGGAGATTCCGTCTACAGGGAATATTTTTTGAATAATTTTTATTCCATTTAAAACATCACTGGTAATATAAATTTCATAGTGGAAAGTTCTCCCTGCGGTTCCGCAATCTGCTGACACAGGGTCAGCATCCGGCTGGGGTTTGTATAACCAAAGAGCTCCATGATCCTTTTAATATGCTTTTCTTCTTTTATAAGACTGGCAAGATACATATAGCGAAGATCTCCCATTGTGATACCAGGCAGGCCTGCAGCCTGCGTAATCTTTTTCAATCTGGTGTTTAATGCTGGAAGTGTCTTTGTCTTTCCGTATGGTCCAAGACAAAGAACATCTTTTTCAGCCAGGCCTGGATATTTTTTATGGATGCGCTCATTCTGAGATTTTCTGCATTTAATTTCATCAAAAAGGAAATCTGGCACAGGTAGGGTGCGGTAGTTACTTTCACCACGGAGCTTTCTGTTACTGTATTTTTCTTGTCCTGCTTTTGATTCATAATGCTCATTGGTACTATAATTTCTGATATGCATCCCAGTTACGGTAACAGTACCTGCTCTCAGATCAAAACTGTCATACTTAAGGTTCAGGATTTCCCCGGCTTTCAGTCCGCAGTAAAGTGCCAGGGCAAATTCAAGATAATGGGAAGCCGTATCATTTTTTGCAGCTGACAGGAAACAGGAAAGCTGTTCCGGCGTATAAAGGATCAATTCTTTCTCAATTGCAGAATAATTTTTCAAATCCAGGAAAAGCCACAGATTTCCAATTTTGTTTCCAAGCCCATTTGTTATGAGAATACGGAGAAAACGGTGTAAAGAAGCTGCCGTATTTTCGCTTTTTATGCTCACACGTTCCAAAAGTGCATTCAGGAATATCGCATATGTCTTTTCCACGGGCAGCCCCATAGCTGGAAGATTCGGCTCAATAACACTAAAAATCATCTAGCGGTAGTAAGCATCTGTACTGCTGCTGGTTGAAGTGGGAAGGTAATTGTTGTAGTACCAGTATTCCAGGTAATCTTCCAAAGTGATGCCTTCTTTCTTTTCGGTTGTTTCTTTCATGTCTTTTTTCTTTTCTGTCATCAGCCATTACAGGCCGTTTTTTGGTCAGTTATAAGCGGATTTAATTTCTGCTTTTAACTCTTACATTACTGATATGTATGATTTGCATTCTATTATCCCTCCATTTTTATCAATTTTTGACAAAATGAAAAAATTTTTTACTTAGAATATTCCGAAATGAAAAAAGACAAATTTTAGCACTTTGGAAAAAGCAAACGATTTCCCTTGAATTTATGAAATGACCTGTATTATAATAGGATAATTAACGGCATATGCTAAAATAAAAACATAAGTGACCATGTGCCATTTTTTGAGTCAAAACGGCCTGGAAAATGCATACTATTTTTCAAGTTTATTCAGAAAAAAGGATACGGTATGCCACCATCAGGAAAATCTCTGTTTTGGCAGAAAGTAACAATTGTTGAAAGGAAAAGAATGAGAAAATTAGCACTTAGTGATGAAATTTTAATGAAGGTTGACAAAGCTGCCCGTTATATCGGCGGTGAAGTCAACTCCGTAATGAAAGATAAAAATGCAGTAGATATCCGTTTCGCAATGTGCTTCCCGGATGTCTACGAGATCGGAATGTCAAACCTGGGCATGATGATCCTCTATAACATGTTCAACCAGCGCGAGGACGTATGGTGTGAGCGGCTCTTTTCCCCATGGCCGGATCTGGATAAGGTGATGAGGGAGGAGAAGATCCCGTTGTTTGCACTGGAATCCCAGGAGCCTATCCGGGATTTTGATTTTCTTGGAATTACGATCGGGTACGAGATGTGTTATACCAACATCCTCCAGGTACTGGATCTCAGTGGTATCCCGCTGAAAAGTGCAGACCGTGGTGAGGATTTTCCTATTGTGATCGGTGGCGGTGCCTGTGCGTATAATCCGGAGCCGCTGGCACCTTTTTTTGATATGTTTTATATCGGAGAAGGTGAAACGGTTTATGATGCACTTTTTGATGCGTACAAGGCAAATAAAAAGGCTGGTGGCAGCAGGAAGGATTTTCTTCTGGCAGCAGCTAAGATCCCTGGAATTTATGTTCCGTCTCTCTATGAAGTTACCTATAAAGAAGATGGTACGATCGCATCCTTTGCACCGA
The DNA here is from genome assembly GCF_004167315.1 of Blautia sp. aa_0143. Taxonomy (NCBI): domain Bacteria; kingdom Bacillati; phylum Bacillota; class Clostridia; order Lachnospirales; family Lachnospiraceae; genus Blautia; species Blautia sp. aa_0143. The sequence continues at coordinate 110,628 of NZ_RCXU01000002.1, read as the reverse complement.
CGGCGGATGGTGTTCCTGAGAAGGTCCAGAAACAGCTGATCATTGATATGGAAAAGGAATATCGTGCTGTGGAGGCACCGGTCGTTCCTCACATTAAGGCAACACAGGATCGTGTAACTCTTGAAATCCAGAGAGGATGCATTCGAGGCTGTCGTTTCTGCCAGGCAGGTATGATCTATCGTCCGACCCGTGAACGTGATGTGGAAACTCTGAAAGAATCGGCGCGTATTATGCTGAAAAATACAGGTCATGAGGAGATTTCCCTCAGTTCTTTAAGTTCCAGTGACTATTCCCAGCTGAAAGAACTGGTGAATTTCCTGATCGAGGAATTCCACGGAAAAGCAATCAACATTTCCTTGCCATCTCTTCGAATTGATGCTTTTGCGCTGGATGTTATGAGTAAAGTGCAGGATGTAAAGAAAAGCAGCCTGACTTTTGCTCCGGAGGCCGGTTCTCAGCGACTTCGTGACGTTATCAACAAAGGTCTGACAGAGGAAGTGATCCTCCATGGTGCGGGCGAAGCATTCAAGGGTGGCTGGAATCAGGTGAAGCTTTACTTTATGCTCGGTCTTCCCACAGAAACAGAAGACGATATGAAGGGAATTGCTCATCTGGCACAGAAGATCGCAGAGACCTATTATGAGGTAGTTCCGAAAGAACAGCGTAAAGGTAAGGTACAGATCAACGTCAGCACATCTTTCTTTGTGCCGAAGCCGTTTACCCCATTTCAGTGGGCACCAATGTATACAGAGCAGGATTTTGTGGAAAAAGCCAAGGTGGTTAAAAATGAAGTCCGCGCCCAGCTGAATCAGAGAAGTATCCGTTATAACTGGCATGAACCGGATGTAACAGCTCTGGAAGGATTTCTCGCACGCGGGGACAGACGATGCGCGGATGTGATCCTGAAGGCTTATGAAAAAGGTGCCCTTTACGATGCCTGGACAGAAAATTTTGATTATGATATCTGGAAGGAAGCTATGGCTGAATGCGGAGTGGATATGACATTCTACACACTTCGTGAAAGAAGCCTGGATGAGATCCTTCCATGGGATTTCATTGATACCGGTGTCAGTCGCAGATTCCTGGAGCGTGAATGGCAGCGTGCAAAAGAGGGTGTTGTGACGGAAAACTGCCGTCAGAAATGTTCCGCATGTGGAGCTATGAAATTTAAAGGAGGTGTCTGCCTTGAAGGTAAGAATTAAATTCAGCAAAGAGGGTCCTATGAAGTTTGTGGGACATCTGGATACCATGCGTTATTTCCAGAAAGCGCTTCGTCGTGCAGAGCTCCCGGTAGCGTTTTCCGGTGGATACAGCCCGCATATGATCATGTCTTTTGCGGTTCCACTTGGAGTGGGGATGGAGAGTCTCGGAGATTATTTTGACCTGGAAATGGCAGAAGATATGCCTACTGCAGAGATCGCAGCCCGTCTGGAGGAACAGATGGCAGAGGGGATGCATATCGTTAGCGTCCGCAAGGTAGAGGATGGAAAAGCGGGTAAAGCGATGGCACTGGTGGCAGCAACAGATTATCTTGTGGAGTTCCGTCCGGGCAAAGAGCCTTCTATTGACTGGAAAAGCCGTGTGAAAGAATTTCTGGCACAGCCGGAGATCAAAGTGACCAAGCAGACCAAGCGCAGCGAAAAGGAGATCGATCTTCGTCCGAATATCTATAAAATGGAAGTAAGAGAGAATGGGTTCTTTTATATGCTGGCATCTGCAAGCTCTAATTATACGAAGCCGGAGATGGTAACAAACACATTTTTCCACTGGATTGGAGAAGAACTTCCGGAATTTGCCTTCACAGTGAAACGTCTGGAAATGTATGCCGATAAAGGAGAAAATGCAAGCCCACGTTTTGTGACTCTGGAATCATTAGGTGAGAAAATTGAGTAAACTGATCATAACAAGAATGGAGATCCATGGTGTGCCCTGTACAGTAGCGGCTCTTTCGGAGGAGGAACGGATCGTTGAGATCCGACTGGAATCCGATCAGGAAAAATCCATTCTTGGAAATATATACACCGGACAGGTCGAAAATATCGCATCCAATATCCAGGCGGCTTTTGTGCAGATCGAGCCTGGAAAGAGATGCTACTATTCTCTTGCAGAGGCACAGAGAGCTGTTTTTTCCGCAGGAAGAAAAGGAAACGGACCATTGCGGCCTGGAGATGAGCTCCTGGTACAGGTGAGCAGGGATGCCATGAAGGGAAAACTTCCGGCACTGACATCCAATCTGAATTTTACGGGAAGATATCTTGTTCTCACTACAGGAGATAAAAAGTTTGGTCTGTCTTCCAAGCTGGCACTGGAAGATCGCCATCGCCTCAGCGGATGGCTGAAAGAGGAAGCAGAGCGTCCGGATAAGGAATTCGGTATCATTGTCCGGACCAATGCCGCAGACGCTTCCAAAGAAGAGATCCTGAAGGAACTGGAGTGGCTGAAGGGCCGCTACCATAAAGCCGTAGTTCAGGGACGGAACCGTACCTGTTTCAGTCTTGTACTGGAGACAGAACCATTTTATGTGGCTGCTGTGAGGGATGCTTATGGTCGTGACCTGGATGAGATCATTACCGATGTGCCGGAAATCAGAGAAATGATCCTGGGATATCTGGAAGAGATCAGCCCGGAGCTTAAAGAAAAGCTTCGTTTTTATCAGGACAAACTTCTTCCGCTTTATAAGCTGTATCGCGTGGAAACCGCACTGGATGCGATCCAGAAAGAAAAAGTATGGCTGAACAGCGGCGGATTTCTGGTGATCCAGCAGACGGAGGCCTTTGTATCCATTGATGTAAACAGTGGAAAATATATCGGAAAGAAGAAAATGGAAGAAACCTTCCGCAAGATCAATCTGGAAGCGGCTGCGGAGATCGGCCGGCAGTTACGGCTGCGTAATCTTTCAGGTATTATCCTGATCGATTTTATCAACATGGAAAATCCGGATCACAGAGATGAACTCTTTCATGTTTTACAGAAGCTCCTCAGAAAAGATCCGGTAAAGAGCAGGGCCATTGATATCACACCATTGCATATCCTGGAAATGACCAGAAAGAAAGTAAGACGTCCGGTGATCGAGGACATTCGGGAGCTTACAAAAAAATAATAAAAATATCAAAAAAACTATTGACATAACAGTATGTCACTGTTATGATAATCGAGTATGCCGCACAAAGAGGTTAAAGAGCTTCAGTTTCAGAACAGGAGCCACCGAATTTGGCGAGTAAATAATTAGGAGGTGCCACAGATGTACGCAATTATTGCAACAGGTGGTAAACAGTACAAGGTTGCCGAGGGTGACGTAATTAAAGTTGAAAAGCTCGGTGTAGAAGCTGGTGAAACCGTAACATTTGACAACGTGATCGCAGTCAGCAATGACGGATTAAAGGTTGGCGAGGATGTAAAAGATGCCAGTGTTACCGCTTCTGTAGTTGAAAACGGTAAGAATCGCAAGGTCATCGTTTACAAATACAAACGCAAAACTGGATATCACAAGAAAAACGGACACAGACAGCAGTACACCAAAGTTAAGATCGAAAAGATTAACGGTTAATCTGGTGTCATCATGATTACAATTAAAGTCAGAAAGAAAAACGGATCTTACGAAGAATTTATTTCGAAGGGACATGCCGGTTATGCAGAAGCCGGACAGGATATTGTCTGTGCTGCGGTATCTGCACTGATCATTACCACGGTGAATTCTCTTGAGAAATTCACAGATGATAAATTTGATGTGCAGGAAAAGGATGGATTTGTTTCCATTCATTTCAGAAATGATCTTTCTGAACGGGGGATGCTCCTTATGGATTCCTTACTTCTCGGTCTGACGGAAATTGCTGGTAGTTATAACAATCGATATTTGACAGTAAAAGTCAAGGAGGTGTAACAACAATGATGAAGATGAACCTTCAGTTATTCGCACATAAAAAGGGAGTTGGTTCTACAAAGAACGGTCGTGATTCCGAGTCTAAGAGATTAGGTGCGAAAAGAGCAGACGGACAGTTTGTAAAAGCCGGAAACATTCTTTACAGACAGCGCGGAACCAAGATTCACCCAGGTGAAAACGTAGGCTGCGGTAAAGACTATACTTTATTTGCACTTACAGACGGAGTCGTAAGATTCACAAGAAAAGGTCGCGATAAGAAACAGGTTTCTATCGTTCCTGTAGACGCAGAGTAATGAAATAGGTAAAAGGCTTCAAATCGATCCGGTTTGGAGCCTTTTTTTGGAATAGAGGTGTAATATGTTTGCAGATAGAGCAAGGATCATTATCCGCTCCGGTAAAGGCGGCGACGGACATGTAAGCTTCCGACGTGAGCTGTATGTACCCAATGGCGGGCCGGATGGCGGCGATGGTGGCCGTGGCGGTGATGTGATTTTTGAGATTGACGAGGGCCAGAATACTCTCGGAGACTACAGACACAGAAGAAAATATAAAGCTGAGGATGGCCAGGAAGGCGGTAAAAAACGCTGCCATGGTGCAGACGGTAAGGATGTGGTCCTGAAGGTTCCGGAAGGTACGGTGATCATGGATGCGGAATCCGGCAAGGTCATCGCGGATATGTCCGGTGAGAATCGCAGACAGGTCGTATTAAAAGGCGGTCGTGGTGGAAAAGGCAATCAGCACTATGCAACAGCTACCATGCAGGTACCGAAATATGCCCAGCCTGGACAGCCGGCTCAGGAACTTGAGGTTCTCCTTGAGCTTAAAGTGATCGCAGATGTCGGTCTGGTAGGATTTCCGAATGTTGGTAAATCTACTTTCCTTTCCCGTGTGACAAATGCACAGCCGAAGATCGCCAACTATCATTTTACAACATTGAGCCCTAATCTTGGAGTTGTAGATACTGATAACGGCGGCTTTGTTATCGCTGATATTCCGGGACTGATCGAGGGTGCATCAGAAGGTGTGGGACTTGGACATGAATTCCTCCGTCATATTGAGCGTACACGAGTTATCATCCACATTGTAGATGCCGCTTCCGTAGAAGGTCGTGATCCAGTGGAGGATATCCACAAGATCAATAAAGAACTGGAGGCCTACAATCCGGAAATTGCAGCAAGACCGCAGGTGATCGCAGCCAACAAGATTGACTGTATTTTTGATGATGGCGAAGAAAGCCCTATTGATCAACTGAAAGCAGAATTTGAGCCACAGGGTATTTCGGTTTATCCAATTTCAGCCGTTACCGGGCAGGGTGTCAGAGAACTCCTTTTCCATGTGAAAGAGCTTCTGGATAAGAGCCCGATGAAACCGGTAGTGTTTGAACAGGAATTCTTCCCGGAAGATGTTCTTGTAAATGAAAATCTTCCGTTTACTGTGGAGCGCAGCGAGGAAGATCCGGAAGTATTCCTTGTGGAAGGTCCTAAGATTGAAAAAATGCTTGGCTATACAAATCTGGATTCTGAGAAGGGATTTGCCTTCTTCCAGAAATTCCTGAAAGAGGGCGGTATCCTGGAGGAACTGGAAAAAGCCGGTATCCAGGAAGGCGATACGGTTCGTATGTATGGCTTTGATTTTGATTATTATAAATAAGAGGTATGACAATGACAAGTAAGCAGAGAGCATATTTAAAAGGCCTTGCCATGACAATGGATCCGATCCTTCAGCTTGGCAAGGGTGGTCTTACTCCTGAAAATACCGCTGCTGTTGAGGAAGCTCTTGCAGCAAGAGAGCTGATCAAGATCAGCGTTCTTCAGAACTGTCTGGAGGATCCACGTGAAATGGCACAGGTTCTTGCAGAGAGAACAAGATCTCAGGTAGTACAGGTGATCGGTAAAAAGATCGTTCTCTACAGAGAAGGTAAAAAGGACAAGAAAAAAATCATTCTTCCGTAATCTCGGGAGGTTATAAATGAGCAAAGCAACAAAAAAAATAGGAATCATGGGTGGTACTTTTGATCCCATTCATATGGGGCATTTGATCCTGGGAGAAAAAGCCTATGAACAGCTTGAGCTTGATAAAGTTTTGTTCATGCCCTGCGGGAATCCACCTCATAAACGGAACCGTAAGGGCAGAGCAACTGATGAACAGCGTGCGGAAATGGTCCGTCTTGCCATAGAGGATAATCCTCACTTTGAGCTGTCTCTGATCGAGATGCATGAGGAAGGCTATACGTATACTTACCGGACTCTGGAACAGCTGAATAAAGCGAATCCGGACACAGAGTATTATTTTATCATCGGTGCAGATTCGCTTTTTAATTTTGATACCTGGATGGAACCGGAACGCATTTGTCAGGAAGCAGTACTGGTAGTGGCAACCAGAGATCATACTCCATTGAAGGAACTTGATCAGCAGATGCAACTTCTGTCACAGAAGTATAACGGGAATTTTATTCGACTGGATACCATGAATATTGATGTTTCCAGTGAGCTGCTCCGTTCCTGGCATGAAAGCGGGCAGAGTCTCCGCTATTATGTTCCCAAGCCTGTGATTTCCTATATTGAGAAAAACGATATCTATAAAGGAAATGATTCAGATGGGAAAATATGATTTTATCAAGATAAAAAAGAAACTTTCCAAATATCTGGATGAGGCCAGATTTGAGCATACAATGGGGGTTATGTACACTTGTGCTGCGCTTGCCATGGTTTATGATTATGATCTGGAGGATGCACAGGCTGCAGGACTTCTTCATGACAGTGCAAAGTGTATTCCTAATAAAAAGAAACTGAAGCTGTGCAGCCAGCATGATATTCCGGTATCAGATTTTGAAAAGGATCATCCGTTTCTTCTCCATGCCAAACTGGGGGCTTATGTGGCCAGCAGTAAATATGATATTAAAGACGAAGAGATCCTGACAGCGATCACTTATCATACAACAGGAAGACCGGGAATGAGCCTTCTTGAGAAGATCGTATATATTTCAGACTATATTGAACCAATGCGTGACAAAGCTCCGAATCTTGCGAAGGTGCGAAAGATTGCTTTTGAAGATCTGGATGAGTGTATGTATGAGATTTTAAAGGATACACTGGAATATCTGGAGGAAAATCCCAAGGAAATCGACAGTACGACCAGGGATGCTTATGTTTATTATAAAGAACTCCATGACAGAAAAATGCAGGATGCAGCCAACAGACAGGAGGATTAAAATTCTATGAGTATCGAAAAAGAGATGGTCCGGATCGCCTGCAAGGCACTGGATGATAAAAAAGCAAAGGATATCAAGATCATTGATATCCATGAGGTTTCCGTGATCGCAGATTATTTTGTGATCGCAAGTGCTTCCAACCAGAATCAGGTACAGGCAATGGTTGACAATGCAGATGAAATGCTTGGCCGTGCCGGATATGAAGCAAAACAGATCGAGGGAACCAGAAACTCCAGCTGGGTCCTCATGGATTACGGTGATATGATCATCCATATCTTTGATGAGGAAAACAGACTTTTCTACGATCTTGAGAGGATTTGGAGAGACGGCAAGATTCTTGATGCGGAAGAATTTCTTGGTGAGAATGAGTAAAATTTGTTATATTAGTTTACTGTAAAAAATATTATGTAAACTAAATAAGAAGAAATCAAAAAGCAGAAGTTTTCTGCTGAAAAAGAAAAGAGAGATATCTTTGTGGGGCTGTACAGCTACCTTAAAGATATCTCTCTTTTTAGATCACATTACATTGGGTGGGATCTGTTGTTTATATTTTTATGAAAAGAAACGAAATACACCAAATACTTTGCCGAGGATCTGCAGATTACCGGTGATGATGATCGGTTCCATATTGTCGTTCTCCGGCTGAAGGCGATAATAACCATTTTCTTTGTAGAAAGTCTTAACTGTTGCAGAATCATCGATCAGAGCAACTACCATGTCGCCGTTTTCTGCTGTTGCCTGCTGCTTTACAAGAACCTGATCTCCATCAAAAATACCTGCATTGATCATACTGTCGCCTTTGACAGTCAGCATGAAACTTTGTTCATTAGGCATATATTCAGCTGGGATCGGAAAGTAAGCATCGATATTTTCCACTGCCAGGATCGGCTGTCCGGCAGCAACAGTGCCTACAAGAGGAACATTGACAACCTCGCGGCGGACCAGATTGAAATTATCATCAATGATCTCGATCGCACGGGGCTTGGTGGCATCTCTGCGGATATATCCGTTTTTTTCCAGAGCTTCCAGATGGGAGTGAACGGAAGATGTGGATTTCAGGTTTACTGCTTCACAGATTTCACGGACGGAGGGCGGAAAACCTCTGTTAAGGATCTCATTTTTCATATAATCCAGTATTTCCTGCTGCTTTTTACTGATTCTGCCATATGTCATGTGTACTTACCTCCCTGGGTTGATTTTATCTGCTGTCGACCATAATATGACAGCATCACGAAATTATATTTTGAATAGTATAACATACTTTTGAAAAAATGGCAAACGGATATTCGGAAAGTATGTTCGCGCGTTTTAAAGCTTGTATTCATTTAAATAAAATGTTACAATAAAACGAACTTTAAGAGATGAACGATGTAAAGGAGGCATTCATTTGCCGGACAATAAAGTACATTCCGGAAAAACTCCGGGATTCTTAGCAAAGCTTCGTAAAATTTTTGGTCTGAACATTGGAACTGTAATGTTCGGAGCAATTTTTATCTATATGATCTTTAGTGTGATTCTTTATCTTACAGCTTCTCATATGGAATCTTATCAGGTTCCCTCCGGTCCGTTATCCATGAATGAGACATACACAGGGCTGGCGATCATGACAGAGAACGTAGTGCAGGCAGATGCGGGCGGTTACGTTACATATTACGCAAGGGAAGGTACCAAGATCAATGCCAACGGTGCTGTCTACAGCCTGAACAGTTCAAGATCTGCAGACAATGTAACCTCTCTGAGCAGAGAGGAACTGGCGGATATACGCAGTAATATGCAAAGCTTTTCCAAAGGATTTGATCCCAGCAAATTCAACAGTGCCTATAGTTTTAAATATCAGCTCAATGGAAGCATCCTTCAGTATGCTTCAGACAGTTCGGGAGCTTCTTCTGCAAGCACGACGTCTGAAGATGGAGAGGAAGCCACAGTTACAACTATAGTTTCCAGTGATCCAAATATCCGCCGTGCGCAGACAGACGGGATCATCCTGTATTCTACAGATGGCTACGAAACCAAAACCGTTGATAATGTCACAGCTGCTGATTTTGATCAGAATTCCTATCAGGAAACGGATCTGAAAACAGATGGACAGATAAAGGCCGGAGATGATATTTATACGATCATTACAGATGAACGCTGGAGTCTTTTGATTCCTTTAAGTGAGAAGCAGGCTGCTAATCTGAAGGAGCGTACATCGATCCGTGTCAAGTTCCTGAAAGATGATCTGACGCAGACAGGAGACTTTTCGATCATGGAGATCGATGGGGCTAAATACGGTAAGATTGATTTTAATAAGGGACTGATCCGATATGCGTCAGACCGGTTTCTGGAAATAGAACTTGTCACGAACAATGTGACAGGTTTAAAGATCCCGTTATCTTCTATCGTAACGAAGGAGTTTTATGCAATACCTTCCAAATATCTTACGACGGATGATGAAACACAGCAATCCGGATTTATGCTTTCCGGAAGAAATAAAAAAGGCGACAGTACGACAACCTTTGTCAGTGCCGGTATCTATGGCCGTGATGAGATCACAGACAAAGAAACACAGGAAACAAGCTATATTTATTACGTAGACAAGAATAAATTTAAAGAAGGTGATGCTCTTGTTGAGCCGGATAGTGGAGAGAAGTTTATCATCGGAGATACAGAAGTTTTGGAGGGAGTTTTCTGTGTCAATCAGGGATATGCGGTATTCCGCCGGATCGAGATCCTGGATGAAAATGAGGAATATGCGGTTGTATCAAAGGAAACCTATAATGGGCTTGTCCGATATGACCGTATTGTGAAAAATGCAGATAAAGTAAGTGAACAGGATATACTTTACTAATTAAAGGAGGATTTATATCATGGTAGCGGAAAATTTGGCACAGGTGCAGAAAAATATTAATGAATTCTGCAATAAAATTAACAGAGATCCGAATGAAGTCACACTGATCGCAGTAAGCAAAACCAAACCGGTGGAGATGCTGAAGGAGGCTTATGATGCCGGAGCACGTGTCTTTGGAGAGAACAAAGTGCAAGAGATCGTGGATAAATATGATCAGATGCCTTCAGATGTCAAATGGCATATGATCGGACATCTTCAGCGTAATAAAGTAAAATATATTGTGGATAAAGTTGCAATGATCCATTCTGTAGATTCGCTTCGCTTGGCCGAGACGATTGAAAAAGAAGCAGCGAAAAAAGCGGTTATTGTTCCGATCCTTATAGAAGTAAATGTAGCGCAGGAAGAAAGTAAATTTGGTCTGAAACCGGAAGAAGTTTTACCGCTTATAGAACAGATCGCAGATTTTTCACACATTCGGATAAAGGGGCTCATGACAATTGCTCCCTATGTTGATAATGCAGAGGAAAATCGCGAAATTTTCCGTGAACTTAAGAAATTAAGTGTTGACATTGCTGCTAAAAACATTAATAATGTTACTATGAGTGTTCTGAGTATGGGAATGACCGGAGATTACATGGTTGCCGTGCAGGAGGGCGCTACGATGGTGCGTGTAGGCACTGGTATTTTTGGTGCAAGAAATTACGCATTATAAGACTAATAAGATTGGAGATTTAAAATGGGCGTTTTAGACAAGTTTTTAGATGCCATCAAACTGAACGACGATTATGACGATGACGAATTGTTAGATGATAGCCTTCTTGAGGATGAGGACGATTATGATGACGATTTCCTCGATGAAGATGATGATATGGAAGAGAAACCAAAGAAGAAATTTTTTGAGAAATTTTCCAAGAAAAAAAATGACGAGGAAGAGGATTTTCTGGAGGATGAGCCGGAAGATGAAACGGTTAAGGCACCTGTTGCCAAGTCATCTGCAAAGACAGCTGCAGCCAAGGCCCCGGCAAGGCAGGAACGTATTTCCAGACCGGCGCCTTCTTCCAAGATCACCCCAATGCGTACAAGCAAGCGTTCTTCCCAGGCTGCAAATATGGAAGTTTGTGTGATCAAGCCTACAACCATGGAGGAAGCAAGAGAAATTGCGGATACACTGGTCGATAATTCTACCGTGATCCTGAATCTTGAAGGAATCGATGTGGAGCTTGCACAGAGGATCATCGATTTTACTTCCGGTGCATGTTATTCACTTGGAGGAAGCCTTCAGCAGGTATCCAGCTATATTTTTGTACTTGGACCATATAATGTAGATATTACAGGTGATCTTCAGAATATCCTTGGCGGTTCTGTGCCGTCTGTTAGAGTGGGTTATTAACCTCATGGATAAAGAAGAACTTTTTGTTAAGAGAATCCGTGAACTGGCAAATCTGGCCTATCAGAGAGATATTACCACATTTACGGATTTTCTTAATTTAAATGAACGGAATATTTTAAACAGTCAGAATTTTCATAAGCTGGGTGTTACAGCGGAAGGTTTTGGCGGATATGAGAATGCAGAGCGTCAGATGGTAGCCTTTCACCCTGATGCTCTTGCTTTTACATGGGATTATCCCATTGATTGTATCCGGCTTGAGCCAAAAGCAGTGAAATTTTCAGAAGATCTGACACATCGGGATTATTTGGGAGCGATCCTGAATCTTGGGGTTGACAGGAGTGTTGTTGGGGATATTCTTATAGAAGATCATACTGCGAGTTTTTTTTGTCTGCGTCAGATGACAGATTTTTTTCTGGAGAATCTGTGTCGTGTAAGACATACCACAGTTGTGGCGTCGAAGATAGAAGATCCGGGTGATCTTCCGAGGCCGGAACTGAAACCAGTTAGTGGAACCTGTGCGTCCGTACGCCTGGATTCTCTGATCGCATTGGCTTTTGGGACTTCCAGAAGCAGTATTGTGCATTGTATTGAAGAAGGGCTTGTTTTTGTAAATGGAAAACTGATCACATCCAATGGTTATGAGCCCAAAGAGGGAGACATCATATCCGTTCGGAAAAAGGGACGTTTTATTTATGATGGAGTATCCCGTCAGACAAAAAAAGGACGTCTTGGGGTACGGATTCTGCTTTATATCTGAACAGCTAGGAGGAAAACGCAATGACAGCATCAAAATTACTTGTAAAACGAGAAGGTGATTTTCATTATCCCATCTGTTTTGAAGAAGATTTTTCTAATCTGGCACAGGTTATGAAGGAAGAAGGACTTGTTGACAGAAAAATCTGCATTGTAACAGATTCTAATGTGGGACCACTGTATGAAGAATCTGTAAAGCAGGTTTTAAGTGAGGTAAGTTCCGATATTTCTGTGTTCACCTTTGAGGCAGGAGAAAAAAACAAAAACCTTAATACCGTTTCGGCATTGTATCAGGCCCTGATCCAAAATGGTCTTGACCGAAAAAGTCTGCTTGTTGCATTAGGCGGTGGTGTGGTAGGCGACCTTACCGGATTTGGCGCGGCAACTTATCTCAGGGGGATTGACTTCATTCAGGTACCGACAACACTGCTTGCACAGGTAGACAGCAGCGTTGGCGGAAAAACTGGCGTAGATTTTCAGCAGTACAAAAACATGGTAGGAGCTTTTCACCAGCCACGTCTTGTATATATGAATCTAAGCACTCTTTCTTCGCTTCCGGCAGAACAGTTTGCCTGCGGAATGGGTGAGATTTTAAAAACAGGATTGATCTGTGATGGAGATTTTTTCCGCTATGTATGCTGTGAGCAGAAAGGGATCAAAAAGCTGGATATGGAACAGATTGCCAGAATGGTACGCAGATGTTGTGAGATCAAAGCAGGCGTTGTGGAGCGTGATCCTAAGGAACAGGGAGAGCGTGCGCTTCTTAACCTGGGACATACTGTGGGGCATGCAGTAGAAAAACTTAAGAATTTCACCCTTCTCCACGGACAGTGTGTGGGAGTCGGACTGGTAGCTGCGGCATATCTTTCCATGAAACGAGGACTTCTGACCAAAGAAGAATATCAGGAAATCTGTCAGGGATGTTCGGATTACGATCTTCCGGTGCATGTAGATGGTCTTATCCCGGAAGAAGTTCTTTCCGCAACAAAGAAAGACAAAAAAATGGAACAGGGACATATCAGGTTTATCCTGATGGATGGTATCGGAAAAAGCTTTATCGACAAAACAGTTACCGATGAAGAAATGCTTTCCTGTATTCAGGAGATAACTCTATGATCAGTCGTGTTAACCATCATCAGAAAATGTCTTTTAGTAAGTGTATGTCGGGGGACATTTTTTTGCTGATCTTACTCGTGGCTGCGGATCAGGGAGCAAAATGGCTGTCATATCTGTATCTGAAAGGACAACCATCGGTTTCGCTGATTCCCGGCGTACTTGAACTTCATTATCTCTATCCGGAAAACAGGGGAATTGCGTTTGGAATGTTTCAGGGAAGTGTACTCTTTTTTGCCATTGTGAGTGTACTGTTTCTGGGAGTGATCCTCTATGCATGGATCCGTATTCCGAAAGAGCGGTTTTATCTGCCGTTGCTCACCATTGCTACAGTACTTGCAGCTGGTGCACTGGGAAATTTTATTGATCGTTTTTTCAGAGGGTATGTGATCGATTTTATCTATTTCTCCCTGATCGATTTTCCGGTATTTAATCTTGCGGATGTTTATGTGGTTGTAAGTGGAATTTTTCTGATCCTGTTTGTATGCACGAAATACAGAGATGATGATTTTGCGTTTCTGAATATCAAACAGTGATCCGGGCAGAGAGATATATAATGCATTTGTCTGTTCTTGTAGGAGATATAAATGGAAATATATGATTATATAGTAGAAAAAGAAGAATCAGGTATACGAATCGACCGCTATCTTGCTGAGAAAGACAGCGGTCTTTCCAGGTCTTTCCTTCAGAAACTTCTGAAAGAAGGACAGATTACCGTGGGAGAGAAGGCTGCCAAATCTAATTATAAGGTCCGTGAAAATGACAGGATCCATCTGGAGATCCCGGATTCCAGTGAGCCGGATATCGTTCCGGAGGATATTCCGCTGGATATTCTTTACGAGGATGAAGATGTACTGATCGTTAATAAGCCCAAAGGGATGGTTGTACATCCTGCAGCCGGGCATTATCAGGGAACACTGGTCAATGCAGTTATGGCACATTGTGGTGACAGCCTTTCCGGTATTAACGGAGTGATGCGGCCTGGAATTGTCCACAGAATTGATAAGGATACCACCGGGGCACTGTTGGTATGCAAAAATGATATTGCTCACCGGGATCTGGCAGAACAGCTGAAATGTCACAGTATCCGCAGACGCTACCGGGCAGTTGTGCAGGGAAATCTGAAAGAGGATGTGGGAACAATAGAGGGACCTATTGGACGGCATCCGACAGATCGTAAAAAAATGGCCATCAATCATAAAAATGGTAAAGATGCAATAACACATTACAAAGTGCTGGAACGTTTTGGCGAGGCCACGTATGTGGAATGTCGTCTTGAAACAGGACGTACCCACCAGATCCGTGTGCACATGGCCAGTATCGGACATCCGCTTCTTGGGGACACGGTGTATGGTTCATCCAGAAATCCCTATCATCTGGAGGGACAGGCACTTCATGCAATGATCCTTGGATTTATTCATCCACGTACCGGGGAATATATGGAATTTACAGCCCCACTTCCGGAATATTTTGTTAAATTGCTGACAAAATTGCGAAAATAGCTGGAAAACTTGTGGAATATAGTGTATAATAACTATATTAAAGAGGAAGCGGAGTTAATATTTGCAAATTCGCTGAATCTGAGCAGAAAGGATGTGGCTGTTATGAGTAACAATACAACAAGTTCTATTATTACTATCGGTCGTAAATATGGCAGCGCCGGAAGACAGATCGGCCAGGAAGTTGCTAAATATTTTGGAATCAAATGCTATGATAAAGAGCTGCTGGAGCACGCAGCCAATGACAGTGGGATCTGCAAGGAGCTGTTTGAGCATCATGATGAGAAGCCAACAAACAGTTTTCTTTATTCTCTTGTAATGGATACTTATTCATTTGGGTATTCCTCAGCAGGATTTACAGACATGCCTATGAACCATAAGATTTTTCTTGCACAGTTTGAGGCAATCAAGAAGCTGGCTTCAGAAGGTCCTTGTGTAATGGTCGGCAGATGTGCGGATTATGCACTTGCAGATAATCCGGATTGTTTCAGTGTATTTGTTCATGCAAACCTTGACTGGCGTATCAACCGTATTGCTCAGAAATACAATAAAAATGCCAAAGAGGCCAAGGACATGATCAACAAAACAGACAAAAGCCGTTCCAGCTACTATAATTATTATACCAACAAGAAATGGGGATCTGCGGACAGCTATAATCTTTGTCTGGATAGCAGCAAGCTTGGCATTGATGGAACTGCGAAGGCAATTATCGAAGCCATTCACATTTATGATAGCCTGAAAAAATAAACATCAGATTTTTAGGCACCCTGCCATTTTATGGCGGGGTGTTTTCTGTATCAGCGCGATACCCTGAAGTCGGAATTTATCTTTGCAGGTTATTGGAAAATAATGTTTATGTTTTTTTTAGACACAAACCAGAGATGCTATGTTATAATCACCTGGTGGAGGAAATTACTATGAAAATTCGTTGGAACCATCGTTATGTGCAGTTAGGTGTGACTGCATTTCTGGTTATTGCTGCCAGTATTTTATTTTATTATGGGATTTTCCATATGAAATCTCTGATCACCGGAATTAAAACATTTTTCGGTATTATGGCGCCGATCATTTACGGAGCTGCCATAGCATATCTGCTAACCCCCATTGTTAATTTTCTGGAGCGGAAGATCATTTTTCCGATTTTTGAAAAAAGGAATAAAGCACTTCAGAAAAAGGGGAGGAAAGTAGTACGCTGGATCTGTGTGATCCTTTCTGTATTTCTTATGTTTCTGGTCATTTATGCC
Organism: Blautia sp. aa_0143; assembly: GCF_004167315.1. NCBI lineage: Bacteria > Bacillati > Bacillota > Clostridia > Lachnospirales > Lachnospiraceae > Blautia > Blautia sp. aa_0143. The sequence continues at coordinate 94,708 of NZ_RCXU01000002.1, read as the reverse complement.
CTTGTCATGATGATCCTTCCTCAATTGATTCGAAGCATCATGAATATTATCTACAGTTTTCCTCATTACGTAAGTGTAGTGGAAAACTGGTTAAATTCCGTCGTGGAAAAGGGATGGAAACTGAATCCGGATATGATCAGCCAGATCAATCAGTATTCCAGCAGATTACAGGAGTATCTGACAAATACGATCCTTCCCCAGATGCAGTTTATGATGAAAAATATATCCGCAAGCTTTCTGGATCTTCTTGTTTTTCTGAAGAATTTCCTTATTGGAGCGATCGTATCTCTTTATATACTGGCGGATAAAGAGGGATTTGTTGCCAAGGCAAAAATGGCTGTTTATGCAGTTCTTCCAACCAAATGGGCAACCTTTCTTGTTCATTCCATGCGTTTTACGCATAAAACCTTTGGTGGATTTATCAGCGGAAAGATCCTGGATTCCGCAATTATCGGTGTATTGTGTTATGTTGGAACATCGATCATCGGAACCCCATATGCGATTCTGGTCAGTGTGATCGTCGGTGTTACAAATGTTATTCCGTTTTTCGGGCCATATTTGGGAGCAGTTCCGTGTTTTCTTCTTATTTTGCTGGTAGATCCCATTCAGAGCTTGTATTTCCTGATCTTTATTCTGATCCTTCAGCAGTTTGACGGAAATATCCTTGGACCAAAGATCCTGGGTGAGTCGACCGGATTGTCCAGCTTTATGGTTATTGTTGCAATCATGGTCGGTGGTGGTTTATTTGGAGTTCCGGGAATGATCGTTGGAGTTCCGGTATTTGCTGTGCTGAATGCTGCTGTATGGAAGCTGATCGGACGTAGTCTTGATGAAAAAGATATGTCTGCAGATGCTGAGTTTTATAGAGATATTGATTGTGTAGACCCCGTTTCCGGAAAGGTCCTGCCAATGCCAGTGAAAAAATCCGTATCAAAAGCACAGGAAGTTACAGTAAAAGCGGAAAAAAACAGAATCTGGTCCGGGGCTTGGGATGAAATTAAACGAATGTTTACATTTTTAGTTAAATTTATTCAGGCGAAATATATAGGCTTTCGATTGAAGCAGAAAAACAGACGGAGACGGAGGAAGAACAGGTTATGAAATTTGTAATTCAGCGTGTAAATCATGCAGAAGTCAAAGTAGACGGAGAAATTGTCGGAAAAATCGGAAAAGGGTTTCTTGTTCTGATCGGCGTTGGCCGTGAGGACACCAAAGAGGATGCAGACTGGTATCTGAAAAAGCTTCTGGGACTTCGTATTTTTGAGGATGAAAATGGAAAGACCAATTTGTCCCTGGCGGATGTAAACGGGGAATTGCTTTTGGTTTCACAGTTTACCTTATATGCAAACTGCCGTAAGGGAAACCGTCCAAGCTTTATAGAAGCCGGTGCACCGGATGAAGCAAATAAATTATATGAATATATTATTTCGGAAGCCAGTAAACAGGTTCCGGTTGTAGAACATGGAATTTTTGGTGCAGATATGAAAGTATCTTTGGAAAATGACGGACCGTTTACCGTTATTTTTGATGAAAGCCTCAGAGGGTAACGACAAATAATAATAAAAAGTGCTTCCATAAGGAGGCACTTTATTTACTTGAAAATTTATCAAAAACAGGCAATTTTGCAGGAAGTAGCTGTTTATACTACCTATCTATTTGAAAAACTCGGGTTTGTCGTATAGATATAGATGAGTGTAAAAACACTTCTTTTAACAGGTGTTTCAGGTGTTTCAGGTATTTCCTGCAAATTATGTAAAATTTATATATTAAGGAGTTTTTATGGATAACAAAATTACTTACCACGAACAAAATGACATTGACAATACTTTAAAACTCCGTGAGGTTTTAAAAACGCTTCCGCCATTTTGCAGGGATTATTTCCGGGCTATTGATGCAACGACTACAACCAAGACCAGAATTTCCTATGCATATGACATTCGTATATTTTTTCAGTTTTTACTGGAGCAAAATCCAATGTTCAAAGACAAAACCATGTCGGATTTCACAGTTGATGTTCTGGATCAGGTCAAGGCTGTTGATCTTGAGGAATATGAAGAATTTCTCAAAGTTTATAAATCCGCGGACTCTTCCAAAACGGAAACAAATGGTGAACGTGGCGTCAAACGTAAAATTTCTGCTTTAAGAAGTTTTTATGCTTACTATTATAAACATGAAATGATCACCACCAACCCGTCTGTTCTGATCGATGTGCCCAAGATCCATGATAAGAATATTATTCGTCTGGATACAGATGAGGTTGCCATGCTGCTGGATTATATTGAGCATTGCGGAGATACGCTGACCGGGCAGAAACGGATGTACCATGAAAAAACGAAGGACAGAGATCTTGCTATTGTTACTCTCCTTCTTGGTACCGGGATCCGAGTATCGGAATGTGTCGGACTGGATGTTGAGGATGTAGACTTCAAAAACAATGGAATCAAAGTTACCCGAAAAGGCGGAAATGAAATGGTTGTATACTTTGGTCCTGAAGTAGAAAAAGCATTGAAGAAATATCTGGAAGTCAGGGAGAATATTACGCCTCTGGCAGGCCATGAACACGCTCTCTTCTATTCTACCCAACGCCGCCGGATCGGTGTTCAGGCTATCGAGAATCTGGTTAAAAAATATGCCAGGGAGATCACAACTACAAAAAAGATCACCCCGCATAAGCTTCGCAGCACCTATGGTACTGCCCTGTACCAGGAAACCGGTGATATTTACCTTGTAGCGGATGTTTTGGGTCATAAGGATGTCAATACTACTAAGAAGCATTATGCGGCTCTGGATGATGCTAGACGGCGTCAGGCGGCCAAGGCGGTACGTCTTCGCGAGGACTGATGAATAATGGGACTGCGGAGCAACTGATTCGTTTGACATGCATTGCATATAAATATAGAGACAGTTAGTTCACATAATATAAATTATGTAAATCAACTGCCTCTATATATTTAATCAGATCAAGAAAATCTCAAATTCCCTGTAGGGTTCAAAAAACCTTAAGCAGTGATTATGGACATCTGTATTATATCCATGACCCAAAATCAAAATCCGTACTTAACTTATTTATCAAAATCTGTCTCGAATACACCCTCCGGAGTACGCATGGTAAGAACACCCAGATTAAATTCACTGTCCATAATTGAGATATGATATTCAAAGATCACATCATCATCAAATTTGGAAAGCAGCACATAGCTTCCATTCTCTTTCCCATCAATCTGATCGCAGATGTCGTCGTAAACTTCCTCTCCGGAAATCTTTCGCGGGTATCCGCTTGCCTTGATCTTCTCTTCGATCGCTTTATATAATTCTTCCATACCTTATCCATATCCTTTCTGAAATTAATTGGCTGATAAACCAGATATGTTTTTATCATACCAGATTTATCAGCAAAAATCAGCAAATATTTGGTTGTTTCTGATAAAGTTTCAGATAGGAGTACAGTTATATAATATAAAACTGTGTAGCCGAAGAATTTATTTTTTCTCGTAAAGGAATTCTTCCGGCAGAGTTACTTTGAAATCCTTTGCAAGGGCGCGGAAGTTATTCGGTGTGATAGTCTGCAGCTTTTGTGGAGCCATGGATAAGATCTTAACCAGGATCTCTGCGGATTTTTCAACGGTATGAAGAAGTCCGAAGGTCAGGTCAAAATCCTCGCCTGAGCAGAACATACCATGATGCGCCCAGATAACAACATCATATTTTTTCATCAGTTCAGCGGTTTTGATCGCGATTTCTCTTCCACCTGGAACCATCCATCCGATGACACCTACACCATCCGGGAATACTACCGGACACTCAGTTGCGGATTCCCAGAGTTCACGGGTAAATACCTTGTCATCCAGGGGAAGAACGAAGGTAAGTGCAATGGTATTGGTGGTATGTGCATGGTAAATAACACGATGTTTACCGTTGGTAAGTTTTTTCTTTACTTCATGGTTCATCAGATGAGTTGGAAGCTCACTGGTCGGACGACCGCCTTCCACAAGACCCCAGCGGATACGGTAGTTGGTTCCTGTTTCGTCAAGCTCAATGATCGCAAGACATACTTCCGGGTCAACGATGATATTACGGAAATATTTACCGCTTCCTGTTACCAGGAAAAACTCTCCGGCAAGTCCCGGAACCTCAACACCGATGGGGGTCCATTCTCCGGGGGCGTTCAGTCGTGGGCGGATCATTTCCACTTCTTCTGCTTTCAGACGATAGCTTAAGTTTCCGCCGTTTCTTTCATGCCACCCCTGCTTATATCCATCATCTGCCATTTTGATAAAGCCCTGTACGAATTTAGATTCAAGAATTTTCATAATATATTTCCTCCGTGTTTAAATGTGGTTTATTGTTGGGTTTGCGATTGCTTCAATATGCTTTCTTGTTGTTTGTGACTTTATTATATGCCCGATTGTGTGGATTTGTAAAGGGCTTTTTTGAAAAAATATCAATAAATCCACATGTAAAATGCAAAAAATCTTGTAAACATTCAATAAACCACATAAAAATAAACATAAAGCAACAAAAATCACGAGTGGTCAATAGTAATGACATGTACATTGAATGTGGTTTGGTGTTGCTTTGTGATGTGGGATTTATAGTATGATAGATAAACTTGGAACGCCGAAGAATTGTAAGAAAAGAAAAAACAGGAACATTTCCGTATTCTGTACCTTAGATACTCACACGAAAATATTCCTGCTGGTTTAAAAAAGATTTTTATTTAATTTTTTCGGAAGCATACTGAGATAAGAAGTCTGTACAGTGTCCGACATGTGATATCCCAATATGGCAAGCAGATCTTCCATTTTGGATAAAATTTCTTTCCGCTCACTTTCCTGCTCTGCGATCACCTCAAGCTCCAGAAAGTCTCCAAGTCCCTCTACCTGATCCAGACAGGCGGTAAATCTGCCACATTTCATATACTTTCGCGTTTTCATGACAGACGCTACCGGAGAAAAATCCAAATGGATGAGAATATTTTTAAGCACTTCTGCATCGGATACTTCTGTTTCCAGTTCCATTCGGGACATGGAGATTTTATCCAGTTTGGGCCCCTTAAAATTAATCTGAGTCTTAGAAATACCGGATCTGCAGTCTGTGCTTGTTCGGATACGCAGTGCTTCATCACGTTTTTTTACATCATGATAGACACTGTTAAAATAGGTATCTTCTTCCTGGATCTGTGCTGTCTCCTGAAATCCCTGATCTGTCAGAAATTTCAGGGTTTCCTTAAGATTCTTTAATGGAAGCTTGATCTCAATTTCAAACTGGGCCATGTGATTACTTCAGAATTTCTGCTTTTTTGTTCAGAAGTGCTTCGCAGGCTGCACATGCTGGGCAGTCACAGTATTTTGCACCGGAAGCTTTGATCTCCTCAGCATGAGCCAGGATCTTTTTTGCGTCATCTGCGCCAAATACCTGTGCACCCATGTCAGAACCTGCAAAAGAGATCAGTCCGTCGATGGGCATGATATCTGCTTCCAGCTCTTTTACGTAAGCAGTTGCCGCATCTGCTTCTTTCTCAGTTCCTGCCGCATCCAGATAATTCTGTGCCGCTTCTTTTACTTCTTTGCATGCAGATGGTGCCTGAAGAAGATCCTGTGTTAATTCTTTAATTGTTTTTGCCATGATAATTTCTCCCTTCTGATCATAGCACTCCCAGAAATTACTGCATCAAGTTCAGCTGTGCAGAACATGAATGGTTGGAAGTGCTATAATAACAGATAAAATCTGCCTGTTATGTATTGATAACAATATCATACCACAACCCTGGATTATTTGCAGAAAATATTGAGACGTTTTTTATAAAGGCATGCAGGAACATCCGATTCCCAGTCCGTCTGGGCCAATATGGCAGGAAAGTCCAAGGGAAAGATCATCACACATCACATCCATTCCCGGAAAGCTTTCCCGGATCTGTGAGATCCAGTCCGCGGTAACTTCCGCAGTGCTGCTGGAGGCAGCCATAAGATATACTTTTCCGGCATCATATTCTTTTTTGAAAGTTGTTTCCAATTCTCTGTGCATAGCATCGATCATGGCTTTTCTTGATTTTTTCATGCCTCTGCATTTCTGGAAAACATCCAGTTTACCGGTTCCAAATTTCATAACCGGTTTGATATTGAGAAGATTTGCGGCCAGTGCTGTAGTGGTATTGATACGGCCTCCCTTTTTCAGATATTCCAGTGTGCTTAATCCGACATAGATCACGGTTTTTTCACGGGAAGCTTCCAGAATATCCTTGATCTGCGGTGCTGTATATCCATCTTCCACCAGGTCTATCGCATCCAGAATGGAACGGTGAAGGGGGGTGGAAACACGCCCGTTATCTACCACAAATACTTTGTTTTCGTATTTGGGTTCCTGAGACAAGGCGGCAGCAGTCATGCAGGAACCGCTTAAACTACTGCTCAACGGAATGTAGAGGATCTGATCATAAGATAAAAGCATTTCGTCCCACATTTCCATAACTTCCTGTGGGGAAGGCTGTGAAGTTGAAACATCTGCTCCTTCACGCAGCTTCTCATAAAATCCTGTTCTGGAAAAATCCAGGTCTTCATGAAACAGTTCTCCATTCAGATAAAAAGGCATGGGAAGGACATGAATATCCAGTTCCTCTGCTTCTTGTTTTAAAATGCCACTGTGGCTGTCAGCCATGATTCCAATTTTTTTCATTTTCCATTTATCTCCTGCGTAATTTATGAATGTGTTTCGCAACGCGGTTCTTTTTTATAAAGAGCTACACTTTCCCGGAAACGTTTTTTGTTCAGCTCCCGCATCTGGGAAACCTCGTTTTTCTTTACGAAACCATGACTTTCCATAAAGGTTCTTTGATCCAGCTGGTCCATATATATGGAATAATCCGTATCCTTCTCTGTTGAAATCTGTTTGAGAAGCCCGGTACCGATTCCGTTTCTGCGGTAATCTTTGCTTACATAAAGAAAGAGGATATTTCCGGGAGTCGGTTTCTCCGGGGAAACAGTCAATTGTTTTTTCATATCCTGAAGTTTGTTAAAATGCTCCAGATTCTTCCGGCCTTCCTTAGTAAACTTCAGGCGCAGGAAATGATAGCCTTTTTTCAAACGGAAAACCGGGGCAAAATGGCCATGAGATTCTTTACCGGTAATGAGCACCCCAACTACCTGATCACGGTAGGTTGCCACGGTAACGCTATCTCTGTATATCATATAGGTGTAAAAGAAAAGTCTGGTCAGACGTTTTTCGGTATGTGTTTCCTCAAACTCCCAGCGGTCTTTATAATTTCTTCGGATAAATTCCCGGATTATTGAAAAATCTTCCTTTTCTGCTTTCCGGTAGGCAGGTGCTTTTTTTAATAACATAGTCCATATCTCCTGTATTTTTTCATAAATAACTATCCTATACTTTAAAAGATGATCTGCAACTTAACATCAACTGTTTCTCAACAATTGTTGAAGTTTATGAAAAAGTCTATATAAATAAAAAACAACGGAAGAACCTTATGAAAAATAAGGTGTCCGCTGTTTTTTGGTTTTATGGATATGTGTAAAATATTTGTTTTACAGTATAACAGTAAAACGACAGCCGCTTCCGGGAATATTTTCCACGGAAACGGTTCCCTTACACAGGTTCAGGATCTGTTTTACAAGGGCAAGTCCAAGACCGTTTCCCTCCTGTTTATGGGAACTGTCGCCCTGGTAAAATTTGTCAAAGATATGTTTCATGGAGTATTCACTGATTTGGGGACCTTCGTTTTCTATAGAAAAACGGATCTTTTCTCCTTCCGGCATCATCCGGATATAGATCGTACCACCACAGGGACTGAATTTGATAGCATTGGAAAGCAGATTGTCCCATACATGACAGATGAGATTTTCGTTTCCAAGATACTCCACATCCATCATGTCCACATCAAATTCAATTTCTTTTTCTGACCATTTCGGTTCCATCATAACAATGGATTGTCGGATCTGCTCATCCAGACGGTACCAGTTCTGACGGGTCTGGATCGACTGGTGTTCGATCTTGGACAGCAACAGGATATTTCCTGCCAGGTGGGAAAGCCTTCTGGTGTTAAAAAGGATTTTGCTGATGTACTGCTCCTGCTCTTCTGATATAGGCATGTCATCATCCTGCAGCAGAGTTGCATAACCCTCAATAGCACTGATGGGAGTTTTGAATTCGTGGGAAACATTGGAAACAAAGTCTGTCTGCAGAATCTCCGTTGCTTCCAGTTCCTGGACCATCAGGTTGAAATTAGAATAAATATCCCGGATTTCCTTCATTTGCTTTTCCGTTTCCAGTCGGACGGAAAAATCGCCTTCAGCAACCTGTTGCATGGCTTTTTTCAGCTTTAGTACAGGACCGAAATACCGGATACTGAGAAAGTTGTTAAGGACACCCCCTGCGGTCACGCTGGCCAGGATGATCCATACGATGTTCGGAACAGCTGAAATATGCAGTACATCCATAACAAGCCAGGATATCAGAGATACACAGACAAGCTCCAACATGATCATAAAGATAAAACGTAAACGAATGCTTAAATTTATGAAGAGTTTCTTTTTCATGCCTTTACCACCTTATATCCAACTCCACGGATCGTCACGATCTTAAAATCCGGATTATCGCGAAAGCGTTCCCGAAGCCTTCCAATGTGGACATCTACTGTGTGGGCATCGCTTGCGGAATCATATCCCCAGATATCATCCATAAGCTGTTGCCGGGTAAAGATTTTTCCCGGAAAAGAAACCATCTTATATAAGAGCATGAATTCTTTCTGAGGAAGTACCATACTTTCCGAGGAGGTGGAGACCGTCAGGGAATCGCACTCCAAAATGGTATCTCCGATTCGCTGTTTCCGCTCATTGATCATCTGTGCTCTGCGGAGAAGTGCACCTACCCGCAAAACCAGTTCATTGATATTGACCGGTTTCACCATATAATCATCGGTACCGGACAGAAATCCCATACGCATATCATCAAAAGCATCTTTGGCAGTGACCATAAGTACAGGAATGGAATCTCCGGCATCTCTGAGTGAGCGGACCAGTTCATAGCCATCCATGTTGGGCATCATTATGTCCGAAATGATCAGATCGTAATAATCTTTTTCCAGGGCATCCAGCGCTTCCTGCCCGTCAGAGACCCCTTTTACTGTATAACCGTTTTTTAAGAGGACATGCCGGAAAAGCTGGCGGAGTTCCAGGTCATCTTCCGCAATGAGAATTTTAAACATTTTTACATCCCTATTCCTTGATCTTTTCAATGTCCATGTTTTCAGGCAGGATACAGCTTAAAACAATGGATATGATAAATACAACAGCAACTACATTTTACGCAAAAACGGACTGTATGATCGACGGGAAAATATCCCAGATCCCGCTCTCACTTGCTGTGGTGAATCCGATTCCGACAGCAAGAGAAAGAGATAGGCGGCAGCAGTCCGATGTGAAACAAACTACTATTATAAGAAAAATTACGGAATAATCATAACATAGATTCGTTGTGGAAACCAGACGGATTTTGATGAATAAATGTAATAATAGATGAATTAGGTCATATTATGAATATTTATACACGAAAAAAAGAAATACCCTCTTGCATTTTCGAAACTTTTACTGTAGAATTATTAACCAGGTAAACACAAATGTATGCCATACCCGAACACTGATTACAAAGATGTAACCAATCTTAACTGTATCAGTGTTTTTTAATATACAATGGGGAAACGAGGAAAAAGATTATGGAAAAAAAGCATGAAATGATGAGTCTGGAGGACTCCGAACAGCTGAAAGGCAGAATGAAATTCTTTGAAAAGGAACTGGTAGAGAATCATCACATCGATCCCAACCTTTATGTGGAATACGATGTAAAAAGAGGACTTCGTGATTCCGCAGGTAAAGGTGTTCTCACAGGTCTTACTGAGATTTCCGATGTTACCGGCTATAAGCTGGTCAATGGCAGACGTATTCCTGCAGACGGTGCATTGTATTACCGGGGAATCGATGTGCAGGATATCGTAAACGGACTGAAGGACAGACGTTTTGGTTTTGAGGAGACGATCTATCTTCTGATTTTCGGTAAGCTTCCCAGCAAGGAAGAGCTTTCCAGATTTCTTGAGCTTCTTTCTGACATGGAGGATCTGGGAGGACGTTTTGTCCGTGACGTTGTCATGAAGGGAACCAATGCCAATATTATGAATGCTATGGAGCGCTGCGTACTTGCTCTCTATACATATGATGATAACCCGGAAGATATTTCTGTGGAGAATGTACTCCGCCAGTCTCTGGAACTGATCGCTAAGCTTCCTGAAATCGCGGTTTACTCCTATCACGCATACCGTCATTTCCGTAAAGACGAGACACTTTTTATCCGCAATCCGCAGAAGGGGCTTTCACTTGCCGAGAATATCCTTCTGATGCTTCGTCCGGATGGCAATTATACAGAGCTTGAGGCCAAGGTCCTTGATATCGCACTTGTACTTCATGCAGAGCACGGCGGTGGTAATAACTCTACTTTTACCACACATGTAGTAACATCTTCCGGAACAGACAGCTACTCTTCTACCTCTGCATCCATCGGTTCACTGAAGGGACCGCGTCATGGTGGTGCCAACCTGAAGGTCCAGAACATGTTTACAGATCTGAAGGCCAATGTAAAGGACTGGGAAAGTGATGAGGAGATCACAGCATATCTGCAGAAAATACTGAATAAAGAAGCATTTGATCATGCAGGTCTGATCTATGGTATGGGACATGCAGTTTATACACTCTCCGATCCGCGAGAAGTGATCCTGAAACGTTTTGCACAGGCTCTTGCAGAGGAAAAAGGAATGATAGATGAATTTAAGCTCTATGATAAGGTTGAGGGTATTGCCGGAAAACTGGTCATGGAACACAGAAAGCTGTTCAAAAATGTTTGCGCAAATGTTGACTTCTACAGTGGCTTCGTTTACTCAATGCTTGGTATTCCGGAAGAACTTTTTACTCCGATCTTTGCCATCGCACGTATGCCTGGCTGGAGTGCACATCGTCTGGAAGAGCTGATCAGTGCCAATAAGATCATCCGTCCTGCTTATAAGTATGTGGGGCATCATGCAGATTTTGTACCTTTTGATGAGAGATAATAAACAGAATGATAAAAGCAGTGGGGATTTCTGACCTATTTAAGTTGGAAATCTCTGCTGTTTTTTTGTTCTCCTAAATTACAGAAAAACAGAATCATAACTATACATAATATATATTATGTAAAATAAATATCTGTTTTCACAAAAAAACAAGGCTCACCGCATAAGATATGATCGGATTGCCTTGTTTTTTATGGAATCTTACTTTATTATTCCTTTCCTATCGGAAGCTCTTCAGCCAGTTTACAAGAGAATCATGCCAGATGTTGTCGTATACGGTCTTTTTCATCTGGTCATCTACGGGTCCGTTTCCTGCCATTTTTGCAAGGATAGCAGCCTGAAGTTCGCCTACTGTCATTTCTTCTGGTGCTTTGTGCGGATTTGGCGCAGTGACCGTTTCCGTTTCCTGTGTATTGGAGGATTCTGCTTCAGGAGTTGACGGAATATCCGCTGCGTTTGCTGTATTGTCAGAAGCTTTATCTGTATTTTCAGCGTTTGAAGCTTCTTTTTCCGGGGCAGCTTCTGTTACAGTGCTGTTTTCAGCCGCCTGCTCCTCTTCTGCCTCAGATGCAGCGTTTTCGTTCTCTTTTGCTACGGCAGTTTCCAGAACATTAGTCTGAACCGGCTTATATTCCGGCATATCTCCTGCAGGAAGCCAGATCTCACCGCTGTTTGCTGCAACACGGACACGGATCCGTCCGCCCTGTGCGGAAACCTTCTGACCTGTGAGGGCACCTACGTATTCCGGAGCACTTCCTGTTGGAAGGTTCATCTCTGAATCACTGTCATCATTATTCACAGTAACGATCACTCGTATGCCTTCCAGATCTCTTGCAAAGGCAAACTGACGGTTTGTAAGAGCCAGTTCTGCGTAGGAACCATAGCTTAATGCAGGAGTTCCCTGGCGGACCTTTCCGAGGGCTGCGATCAGTGCAGTACATGGGTTCTTTGTTGCAGCATCCGCATAATCGTTAAGATCAAGTGCCGGACGTAAGCTGGCATCGGAAAATTTTTCTTTTTTTCCGTCAATACCAAATTCTGAGCCGTAATAAATGCTTGGAACGCCAGGTAAAGTATAAAGAAGTACATGTACAGGAGCAAAATGTGCTTTGTTCTGCAATTTGGTATGAATTCGCTCTACGTCATGGTTGTCCACGAAATTGTAGAGGTCCAGATCTCCCATATTCTGAAGATATTTTACTGTATGAGCAATTTCAAAATAGTTGTGGTCATTATGTCCGCTGTAAAGTGCCTTGTGAAGGGCATAGTTGGTTACACTGTGAAGAGTCTGTCCGTTTACCCAGCGGCTGTAATCTCCGTGAATGACCTCTCCCATAAGCCAGAAGTCTTTCTTAACCTCATCTGCGGTATGACGTAGAATACGCATGAAATCAAAATCCAGAACATCAGCGGCATCCAGGCGGATTCCATCAATATCAAATTCGGAAACCCAGAAACGGATCACATCACAGATATAGTTCTGTACTTCCGGATTGCGCTGGTTCAGCTTTACAAGAAGATTGTATCCACCCCAGTTTTCATAGGAAAAACCGTCATTATATTCGGTATTTCCGCCGAAATTTACATTGCAGTACCAGTTAACGTAAGGGGAATGCTCACGGTTTTTCTGGATATCCTTAAAAGCGAAGAAATCACGGCCTGTATGGTTAAATACACCATCAAAGATCACGCGGATGCCTTTTTCATGGCAGGCTTTTACAAAATTGGTGAGATCTTTATTGGTTCCAAGACGGGAATCCAGTTTTTTGTAATCGGTTGTCTCATAGCCATGTCCGACACTTTCAAAAAGCGGCCCTATATATAAGGCAGTACATCCGATCTCTTTGATGTGGTCAATCCACGGCAGCAGTGTGTTCAGTCGATGTACAGGAGTTCCGTAATCATTTTCTTTTGGAGCGCCTGTAAGTCCAAGTGGATAAATATGGTAGAAGATTGCTTCGTTGTACCAGCTCATAATATTACACCTCTGTTCTAAAAATTTGCAATTTCCTGATAATTAGAGAAATTACACAAATATCTTCTCTATAATACCAGATTCCTATAATATAATCCAGAATAAATCAGCCAGTTTTTCAGCGAAAAATCCGGCATATTGCTAATTGCCGGATCTTACCTGATGGACATATGTTTATTCGTCAAATTCTGCAGTAACTATAAAGCCGCGTGGCGTATGCTCAATGCTTTTGATGATCCCCTCTTTGGATCTGATGCGGTCTGCGTTTCTGTAGCAGCCAGACATGGCTACTGCAGGCTCAATGATATAGCTGTAGTTTGTGGCAGAGAGAAATTCGGAGATCTTTACTTTATCTCCCACCTGTATCAGCCCCTGTCTTTCCATTTTAAATTTTTCTTCTCGCATAAACATGCCTTCTTTCTGTATAAATACGCAATGTGAATATATCTGTAAATACAATTAATTACATGTTTAAGATCTTTAAGAACCGGATGGGATCCGTACCAGAAGCTTCTGTCCGTCTTTTTCTACTGCTGTAAGAACGGGAATATGTTTTTTTCGCAGAGCATGAACGATGGGATACAGGGAAAACATGGCATTATCTGCAAAAACTGCTTCCGGTTTGTAGCGGAGGATTTCTTTAATCCTGTCTTTTATAAAGCTTTTCCATTCTGTCTTTTCCATGGAGAGTTCTCCGTAGATTCCGTTCAGAGTCAGCTCCGGTAATTGGGGAACCGGCAGATGTACGATCCTGGCAGAAGAAAGATCCGGAAGCTTTTGAAGCAGCATGTCTGTTTCTTTATTTCCGCCAAGGCTTACGATCACAGCTTCTTCATGGAAGGCGGCAAGACTGCTCCTGCAGGCAAGAACAGAATCCTCAAGGGTTCCGCAGGTCATGAGAAATCCTCCTTTATGACAAAAGGCTGCACTTTTAAGACCGGTTACCAAAGATAACTCTTCGCCTTCCAGGCCAAGCCAGGAAGAAGGAAAACTGCATTTGTAATTCATGGAATATTCTTTTTTCTGTGGCTGGATACAGTAACCGCCCCGGTTGGACGGAAAGATCACAAAAGCAATGTTAGTTTCCGAAAGGCGTTTTTGGCAGGGAATAAATTCCGGAAGTATAAGGATATTGGTATTTTCTGCCGGGGTATCGCCCGAAGCCAGGGAAGCAGCATGTTCTGTAAGAACTTCTTCCACCCGTCTGTCTGCACGTTCATTTCCAAGGTAACGCTCGAATTTATTTTCCAGGATCATACCTGCCACACTGACTGCCTGGAAAAAGGCTTCGTCATTGCTGCTTTTGGAATCCCATCCCGGATTAAAATTGCCGATCAGTGTGGCAAGTTCATTTTTTTCACCGGTATTATCATTGATATCCAGAGGCTGGACAAAGGATTCATCGAATTTTAGTGCCAGCTCCTCACCTAGGATTTCCGGTCCAAGCTTCTCCCAGAGAAGGCCGAAGGCCGCATATGGGACGCCATTATCGCGGATACGGCTGTCTTTCTGATGATGATCATACTGTCCTCTGCCAATATCAAAAACAAGACCTTCATAGTTTTCAGGAACCTGGTTTCCACGTGTGATGGTGATCTCGGGATTCAGATATAAAAGCAGAGCGGCAGAAAAAACATCGTCTGCGTGAAATTTCCCGCTGTGGGTGAATGCGGATGCATTTTTTTGTTTGATTTTTTCCAGTAAATGATTCATATGAAACGCTCCTGTGTGTTTATTCTGCTCTTCAGTATACCACAGAAATGAAGAATAAACAAAGTTTCCTACAGTTAAAAAGGGATCCGTCCTGAGGACAGATCCCTTTAAAAATTTACGTTCTTTTATGCTTTATGTACAAAATAGGACGTTCATATTCAATTTTATTATAATGCGCAGATAATTTTATCCTGATATGCTTCCGGAACTTCTTCTTTATCCAGAGACATACTGATAATAAAGGAAACTTTGAAGGTCTCACCGATGGCACTTAACTGATCCAGTGTTTCGGTTGCATCCTTTCCTTCAAGCTTGGCTGTTGTAAGGAAGCTGTCCAGATATACCTGCTCCAGATCATGATCCTGAGAGAGGATACCACAGATAAATCCTACAAACTCGTCCGCATTTTTAACCGGAAATCCGGAAACATCGATAAGGCGGACCTTGTTGTTCAGCTCATACATGTGCTTGGTGCTCTTGTCTAAGTAAACAATACTGCCGTTGGCGTCCTTAACAGCTCCGTTTACTTTGTCTAATAGTACTTTTGTTTTTCCTTTGCCTTTCTTTCCTACGATCAGTTCAACCATCCTGTTTTCCTCCTTAGACACATATAATAATTTTGAATAAAATTGCTATTGATATGCTTCAAATTATAGTGCATTGTGAATAAAATTGCAAGGGCTTTTTGAAAAAAACTGGTAATTTTAATCAAGCCTTACTGCTCTCTTTCATTTTCCATTTGTGCTTTTGCTTTCCTTCCGATCCGGGCAGTGCTGTTCATGATACTGGCCCGGGTAACCTTGTCGTTTCCGTACTTCAGACGGATGGAATCCAGTGCTGCATCCAGTTTCTGCTGGCGTTCCTTCTTGTGAGTATTCTCAAAAAAGGACAGCTGTTCAAAGGAATCATCCGTAAGACCGGTCAGTGATACTCCCAGGAGCCGGAGTGGCTGTCTCATCCAGGACTCCTGAAAGAGGTTTTGGGCATTTCTGTAAATCTCTTCTGTGATATCGGTGGCATTTGGCAGTTTAGTCTGATGAGATTTGTTTCGAAAATCCAGGGTACGGAAGGTTACAGAAATGCAGGTGCATTTTTTCTTTTTGCGGCGCATGCGGGCGGCCAGAATATCGCATTGTTCCAGCAGGATCGGAAGTGCCTGCTCCAGTGAGACCAGATCATCGTTAAATGTAGTTTCCAGACTGAATCCTTTTGCTTCATCAGTTTTTGCTTTCACAGGGGAGTCATCAAGGCCACGGGCATACTGATATAACTGCTGTCCTGCTTTTTCACCGAGAAGTGCCTGTATCTTTGCTTTTTTTTCATGAGCCAGATCGCCTATGGTTCTGATCCCTGCGTCCTGCAGTTTTTTTTCAGAGGATCTGCCAAGAAAAAGAAGCTCTCTCACTGGAAGAGGCCACATTTTTACAGGGATTTCTTCCGGAAATAAAGTATGCACCTTATCTGGCTTTTCGAAATCAGAGGCCATTTTTGCAAGAAGTTTATTGGTGGAGATGCCGATATTTACGGTAAAGCCGAGTTCTGTACGGATCTTATCCTTCAGCTCATGGGCAGTTGCCACTGGATCCGGGTAAATATAGGAGGTTCCGGTCATATCCAGAAAAACCTCATCAATGGAAAAGGATTCCATTACCGGTGCATAGGACCCACAGATTTTTTTGAAGGCTCTGGAACATTTATCGTATAATTCAAAGTCAGATGGAACGGCCACAAGATTCGGACATTTGCGAAAAGCCATAGCCATAGGCTCTCCTGTCTGGATTCCGTATTTTTTTGCAGGAATGGACTTGGCGACAACGATGCCGGTACGTTTACTGGGGTCTCCGCCAATACAGGAAGGGATGTCTCTCAGATCCGGAAGTCCCATCTTTACTCTTTTTGCTGCTTCCCAGGAAAGAAAAGCACTGTTTACATCAACATGAAAAATCAATCGTTCCATATAGGGTTCTTCTTTCAATTGTATAAAGTGTGTCTGTTATATCTATTTACAGATTTTTGCAGACAGCTGATCAAAAAGGTTCCGATATTCCTCTTCTACCTGTGAAAAAGGGTATTGCCGGTATTGGATCGGAACATGGACAACCGGTTTTGGAGTGTCCGGTGTTTCATTCAGAAGATATTTCAGGTCATACCAGAGCAGGTCATTGTCGATCTCCTTCAGCTTCTGCTCTTCTATGGCAGAAAGTCCGGATCCCAGATATTTCTGATAGATAATGTTTAAAAGAGCTTCCTCCTGTTTCCGATACTCAGGAAGACTTTTCTTAAATGGTCTTGGAACATCGGACATATAACATTCGCTGGCATCGTGAAGAAGGGACGCCAGTATAAGACGGCCGGAATAGCCACGTGCTTCGGCTTCTTTGGCACAAAGGATGCAGTGCTGCCCTACAGAGAAAAAAGTCCTTACATGACCATTTCCGCGGCATAGAAGAGAAAGTGCGTGTGCAATGTCCTCAATGCAGATCAGCTCTTCGTCCGGATGTGTCGGATCAAAATGTTTTCCAGTATATGTGGTAATGCAGTCGCCCATAAAATGTTACGCCTTTCTTTAAGTTATGAATAAATATGATTATTTATTATAAACACCCAGAGAAAGTGTGTCTATATGATCGCGAAATAAATTTCGGGAACTGTTACAGAAAAACAAAAGAAATACATGGCTGTTTTACAAATATGAGTGATTCTGTGCTATAATACAAAAAAACGACAGGGAGATCATCAGCGATGAAACATATGGAAGAAATGAAGATTGCCGGATTAGCCATGGCATTATGTATCGTGATGCTGGGAATCTATATCGTCGTCCCAAAGGATGGAACGGTTTCTCATCTTACTGCTATTCCGGATAATAATGCGGCGGAGCCTGTTACAGATTCTACATCAGAGGGAACTGCTGATGCGGATTTTCCAATCTATACAGAGGACAGCTACAGCAGTGAGCCCGAGAGTTCTGACGATACTGGGGACGGAGATTCCTATACGGAAGAGCCGACTTATGATCCAGGTGATAATTCTTACGACGGCAATACGGATAGTGAAGCCAATGGAGTAGATACCTCGGATACTTCAGGTGGAACCGGTGAAGACGCAGGCAATTATGAAGATCCGGACAGTGGCTCAGGTGAAGTGGTCGATGACAATGATTACAGTGGTACTTCGGATACGGATCTTGATAGCAGTGAGACCGAAGATACCGGCAGTGATGGCACCGATGATACAGTAGAAATTAACTGAATGTAAAAAAAAGAATAAAAAAGCAGATCTGCGAAATAAAATTTCAAACAGATCTGCTTTTTTGTTTTTTGTATGGAATCCTGTCAGTTGATGTTCTGGAGCAAGGATGTCATTTCCTGATAAAGAACATCCTTTGAGGACGCACCCATGACGATGGAAATAAATGGCTTCCCATAAGCATTCTGGCTTAAAAGTGCCAGACAGTTACCGGCTTTATCGGTTGTTCCTGTTTTTCCTCCAAGGATAGTGACATCCTTAGGAGTTGCTGCCTCTCCGGTAAGATAATGATCTGTAGCGGGTAAGGTAGCACTTGCATCGGAGCCATCGGAATGCTTATAGCTAACTGTATAAGATGCCATTTGTGTGATGTCTGTAAACTCCGGATAATTCAAGGCTTCTTTCAGCATCAGATAAATGTCATAAGGCGTTGTATAATGATTTTCGTCCTGAAGACCATGGGGATTGGTAAAGTGAGTTCCTGTACAGCCAAGTTCTGCAGCAAAGCTGTTCATCATCTCTACAAATTTATCTGTTGATCCACCTATATGTTCCGCAATGGCAGATGCTGCATCATTGGCAGAATAAACAAGAAGACAATGAAGAAGCTGATCCATGGTAACCTGATCTCCCGCCTGGAAACCAGCTACCTGAGAACCGGATTCCAGGGTAACATTCTCCTGTGAGATCGTTACTGTATCGTCCATGTTTCCATATTTCAGTGCAAGCATAGCTGTCATGATCTTTGTGATGCTGGCAGGATAAACCTTGTTGTAGGCACCTTTTGCATAGAGTACCTTTTTATCACTGAGATTCAGAAGCACACCGGACTGGCTGTCATCCAGACTGACAGAATCCAGAGCAACATCTTTTGTAACAACACAGAAATCATGGGCGAAACCTGCCGCGCGCTGCTCTTCTTTGGAAGTCAGAGTATTATCAAACTCGGAGAATGCATTGAAAGAATTTGCAGGAGTGGAAAAATCTCCGCCCTTCAGCATGTAAACACCAAAACCGCCAGCTGTGCATAGTACGATCAGCAGAAGAAGGAGAAAAATGGTGTTGCGAATCCTTTTGCGACGCATCCGTTTTATCCGGGTATTTTGAGCTTTACGTCTGGCAGAAACAGTTCCGTCAGACGGCGTGGAAGTTCTTTTTGTCCCCTTGGAAGCTGTATGTGCAGCCCGGGAAGCCTGACCTCTGGAAGGATTGCCAGAACGTACATGATTTTTTACAGGTTCTTTACGTGTCATAAGTATTCCTCTTTCCGAAAGTAGGTATCCGATTTCTGACCTTTTTTCTGTAATTCTTTATTATATGCACTGCTCTGCAGTCCTACATTGAGAACAAGTCCCATACCCATAAACAGACTGATCAGAGAAGTAAGACCATAGCTTACAAAAGGAAGCGGAGTACCTGTGTTTGGTGCAAGGCCGGTAGCAACACAGATGTTGATGAAGCTCTGTATGGAAACAATGCTTCCAACACCGCAGCATATGATCTTACCGGCAAGATCCTTGGCCCGCAGGCTCATACGGATACATTCAAAGGTGATCAGAAACAGCAGCAGTACGATCAGAGTACAGCCGATAAATCCGTACTGCTCTCCAGCCACTGCAAAAATAAAGTCGGTCTGATTCTCAGAAACAAAGTTTCCATCATTTACGGATGTAACACTGGTGTCATTACTGAAAGCACGTCCCACAAGCTCTCCGGAGGCGATGGCTGTTTTTGAGTTGTTCTGCTGTTCAATATCATCTGCGTATTCTTCGTTCTCCGGATACAGGAATGACATGATACGGTTTCTCTGGTAATCCTGTATCAGTTTCTGATCCGGCTGCACGATAATGGACAGAAAGATGATGGCCAGAGGAATCGCGATCAAGGCTACACCTCCGATGATCTTATAACTAAGTCCTGCGATGTAGATCAGAATACAGAACAGGACTGTTACGGTGATGGTGTTTTTCATATCCGGCTGTACATAGATCAGCATCAGTGGGATGACCAGAAGGACAGCTGATTGTATCAGAGTCTTTAAGGTATTCAGATCTTCCTCATGATCCATAAAAAATTTGGCAAAAAACAGGATGATGATGATCTTTGAAAGCTCGGTAGGCTGGAAACGGATAAAACCTAAATCCACCCATCTGGCAGCACCATTGGCGCTGGATCCGAAGAACCGGACAGCCAGAAGCATAACGATATTAAATCCATACATGATCCATTGAAAATTCAGCAGCCAGGAATAATCCATCAGTGAAAGGATCAGCATAAAGACTACACCGATGATCACACCCAGAAGCTGACGTGTGCGAAGGTAGTCGGCAGCTGTTCCTACAAGCTGAATTCCAATAAAGCTGATCGCCAGGAGAAAGATCACCAGTCGAAAATTGTAAAACCGCAGCTTATACTGTTTAATCATAAATTATGCATCTCTTTTCTTAAGTACGGGTATGACTGCATGCAGAACAGGTGGTTCCTGTGTGATCTGTATGGTCACCCCTGGTTCATCAATTACAACGTATTTTTTTACGGCATGTATCAGATCGTTCCGTAAAAGCTTCATCATCTGTGGAGAACAGTCTATGCGTTCCGATACAAGAAGAAGCTTCATCCTGTCGCGTGCATAGCCTGCAGAGTGGTTTTTCCCGGAGAAAAATCCCATAATCATTCCTCCTGTGATGAAAAATGTCAGACAGCAAAGCGTCTGTTATTTTCGAAAAATGCTGCCAAGACGGTGGAATACACCATTTTTTCGACGCACAGTAACATAAGGGACCTCTTCGCCCATAAGCCTCCGGCAGATATTGCGATACTCTTCTTCTGCCTGGGAATTTTTTCCGGATAAAGGTTCTCCCTGATTTGTGGAGATTACGATCTGTTCATCATCCAGGATCGCACCGATCAGATCTACAGCCAGGATTTCCAACACATCTTCTACGGACATCATATCACCTCTGGCGATCATTTCCGGTCGAAGCCGGTTGATGATCAGCCGGATATCACGGAGCCCTCCGGACTCCAGCAACCCGATGATACGGTCTGCATCCCGGATCGCGGAAACTTCCGGTGTGGTCACGACCAGTGCACGGTCCGCTCCGGCTACTGCATTTTTGAATCCCTGTTCAATTCCTGCCGGACAATCCAGAAGGACATAATCGAATTCTTCCCGGAGATCATCGGTAAGCTTGATCATCTGTTCCGGAGATACGGCAGTTTTGTCCTTGGTCTGGGCAGACGGAAGAAGATACAGTTCTGAATGCCGACGATCCCGGATCAGTGCCTGTTTCAGGCGGCAGCTCCCATTGATCACATCAACCAGATTATAAACAATACGGTTCTCCAGTCCCATGACAACATCCAGATTTCGGAGTCCGATATCGGTATCTACAACTGCAACCTTTTTTCCCATGGCAGCCAGTCCGGTCCCGATATTTGCCACGGTGGTGGTTTTTCCAACACCGCCTTTTCCAGATGTAATGACAATGACTTCACTCATGTTTTCTGATTCCTCCTATAAAATGTTCCACACTTCTGGTATCCTCATAAAGTTTGTTTAGTCATTCGATACATTACTGGTATCGCTTGCTGCATAGCCAGTGAGAATGGTGCTTTCATCTGCAAGTCCGAAAATGTATTTAAAGATATCATTAGCTGCAAGGCAGGCATTACCGGATGCATATCCGTTTGCGATTCGTACAGATATTGCGTACTTGGGATCAGAAACAGGCGCATATCCGATAAAAAGTGCATTGTTCGGATGATAATAGTCAATCTCGGCAGTACCGGTTTTTCCTGCTACTTCAACTCCAAGTCTGTTAAACTGATCATGAGTCTGCACCACACGATACATACCGTCATGGATGTCATCCCAGATATTGCTGGAAAGATCCAGCTGTCCAGCTGTTTCGGAAGGATATTCCTTTATAAGTTTTCCTTTGGAATCCGTCACACGGTCCAGAAGGGAAAGCTTATAGATCGTACCGGAAGTGGCGATCGTTGACGCATAACGTGCAAGCTGGCTGGTCGTAAACGCATTGGTACCCTGTCCAATATAGGAAGGGACGGCGTTTTTGTCAGAAACCTGCGGAGAAGCTTCGGAAATTTCAATGCCGGTTTTCTGATCCAATCCCATGAGGGAAGCATATTTCTGAAGCATTCCAAGACTTCTGGCTTCAGAAAAGTTACCTTCGGAATCTTTACCAAGTTCGAAACCAATCGTAGTGAAAAATACGTTACAGGACTGCTCAATGGCTTCACGGATATCAAGAGAACCGTGGCCCTGTTTATTCCAGCAGTTGATCGGAGGTGTTACAAGGTCAAAGCTTCCTGTACATTCAATATATGTGCCATCATCTATTACGCCCTCAGACATGCCGGCAACAGTAGATAAGATCTTTAAGGTAGATCCTGGAGCCGTCTTCTGCTGTGTTGCCTTGTTGAAGAACGGGCTGGAAAGATCTGTGGAAAGCTTTGCATAATAATCAGTATCCATATTGTTGGTCAGACGATTATTATCATATCCCGGATAGGAAACACATGCGAGAACATTTCCGGTTGTAGTATCTGTGATCACCGCAGATGCAGAGCACGGAGCCAACGCAAGCTGGGCCGGTGTGATCTCAAGATTTGCGATCTTGCGATACATGAAGGTGTAGGCATCAAGACCACCGGAGGCCATTGTCTGATACAGCTCGTCTTCTTTGGAAAGAACGCCCTGTTCATAGAGAACAAGACACAGATCTTCTCCACTGATGGTGTCTTCCTGAAGCATATATTTATACAGAAGCTTTGAAAAGCCTGTATCTGTTTTCAGGTAATCAATGATATAGGCGGTAAGAGCCTGATAGATCTCTTCAGAATCCAGATATTCTCCGGAGGTTGAGATCTGGGAAATATCGATCCAGTTCTGACTGGCAGCGTAGTTCAGATAATCCTTCAGACTGATACTCTGATCATTTTTCCAGGCTTTGTATGTTTCATCCGCGGTATCAATGGAATCACTTTTCAGTACCTTCAAGGTATTGGTAAGAAGATCATCACAGATATAGGTAAGATATTCCTGCATCTGCGTATCTTCATCCTTATAGGCTGGAGGATTGTCGCCTGTCAGCCTGTTACTTATTGTATCAAAAACCTGTTGCTGTTTTTGCTGAAATTTGACGTATAAATTTTTTTCTGTGTCGGAAGCATCTGCATCACTGAATTTATTGATATCGATCACACTGTTTGCGATCAGTGCATTGTATACATCATAGATTGGGATGGTGATCTTACTTGCATCTTTCTCTGCTTCATAATCAAAGCTTTTATTCGGTGTCAGTTTAGAGAGGACAATACCAGCAACACGCTGTTCCAGGATCTGGTAAATACTCTTCTGCCAGTCGGAATCAATGGTCAGATAAACATCGTTTCCGGCCACAGGATCAACAGTTTTAGAATTGTCGATGTCAAGGACTTTACCAAGATTATCAACTGTGACCGTTTCTTCTCCGTCTTTTCCCTGAAGTTCAAGCTCCATATACTGTTCGATTCCGGCTTTTCCAACAACCGCATCATTGGAATAATCAGGATTATCCTTACGAAGGGTTTCCAATTCCTCAGAAGAGGCCTGGCCTGTGTAACCGAGGATCGGCGCCATACTCTCATCGTCCACATATTTTCTGGTGGAATCTTCTACAATGTCAATACCCTGGAGAGCGGCCTGATTTTCTTTTATGGCTGCCACAGATTTTTCACTGACATTTGTTGCAATGGTCACCGGCATATATTTCTTGAAACTGTTGGTGTTCAGCTGATAGCGCATGATCGCAATTTCGAGGATTTCCTGTTTGGTAAGCTCTTCCGGAAGAGAATGTGCGGCAAGTTCTTCCGGGGTGTAGGCATCTTTTCCGTAAAGAACGATAGAAAATCCGCTGCTTCCGGTAAGATGATCCATGATCTGGGCTGCGGTTGCGTTTTTCTGCTCCTCACTGAGATCATCAATCTGTGCTTCTCCGTAAATATCCGCACGGAAACGGTTAAGAGTAAATCCTTCATCTACATCAAAAGCATAGTCGCCATGATCATTGACGGTAATATGAAAATTATCAGATAAGCTGTCCCCGTTTTTGGAAAGGATCTGTAATACCTGGTAGGCGATACCGTTCAGAGTCAGATTCTTTTCTCTGGTGCTGTTGTATGTACCGCTATCTTCGAATGTGACAGAATATGCAAGTACATTGGAGGCGACAACTGTGCCGTTACGGTCATAAATATTACCACGGGTGCTTTTGATCACGCGTGTTTTGGTGGTACGTGTCTGAAATTTACTGATGTAATCCTCTCCTTGTATGATCTGCAGACTGAAAAGCTGCCGGACCAGGACAGATGACAGAAAAATAAATACGATCACAAGAACTGTAGTACGTTTCAGACGGATTTTTTTGATGATTTTTTTTATTTTAATTCCCAAATAGACTCACTTTCTTTCCTTACAGTATCCATTAAGTGGTAGTTGATCCAGTAAAATACCCGGTATACGATGATGGTGAGAAAAACCGTATATACAATCTCGGGGATAATGATCCTGTATATGTAGGTCCAGAATCCAAGACGGCCTCTGAGCAGAAACTGGAGGCCATACACAGCCAGATTATAAAGAAGATCTGTTCCTGCTACAAGAAAAAGCGGAACTTTCAGATCATCATCATAAAAACTGCGGAATGCATAGCCGCTGATAAAACCTATATACATATAGATCAGTGCATAAAATCCAAACAATGATCCATAAAAGAGATCGACAAAAAGCCCGGAAAAAAATCCAGTCCACAGACCGACTTTTCTTCCACGCATAAGTCCCATGGATACACACAGGATCAAAAGCAGATTTGGAGTGATGGATCCAATGGAAATACGGTCCATTACTGTGCACTGAAGGAGAAAACAGACAATGATAGTGATAAATAATATAATCCTATTTTTCATTGGACGCATCCTCCGATTTGTCTATCGCGTCCTGTTTATTGGTGGTGATCACAAATACATCTTTCAGATGACCGAAATCAACCGGTGTAACGATCGTACCTGTTTTTGTCAGGTTATTGGGATCCTGCTGGATCTCACTGACATAACCAATAAACAGTCCTTCCACATATTTTTCACTGATGTTCGAGGTGACAATACGTTCTCCGACTGTTACCTTGTTATCCTGATCGTAAAGCTGCTCAAAGCTTAATTTGCCTTCATCGATCAGTTTCAGATCTCCAGTGACAACGCAGTTGTCGGAAGTACTGACTGCCATGGCACTGACATTGCTGCTGTCATCGATGATGGAACGGACAGTAGCCCAGGAAGGTCCCACTTCTGTAACGATACCCACAAGACCCTTTCCGGCGATCACGTTGTTATCAACCCGGATCCCGTTATTACTGCCTTTGTTGATCATAAAGGTATCATACCAGTTTCCGGGATCTTTGGAGATTATCCTTGCGGCAACCTTGGGATAGTCGGTATATTCCTGATCAAGATCGTAAAGTTCCTTCAGGCGTGTGAGCTCTGTCTGGTCCTGGATCAGGATGTTATTCTGTTCCGTAAGACTGTTGATCTGACTTTTCAGCTCTTCGTTTTCCTGAAGCACGTCCTGTTTATCACGAAGATTGTTTTTTACATTTCCAAATATATCGCTGACACCGGCGATCCCCTTTTCAAAGGGAACGATAAGAAAACCGGCTGCTTCCTGAA
The DNA here is from genome assembly GCF_004167315.1 of Blautia sp. aa_0143. Classification (NCBI taxonomy): domain Bacteria; kingdom Bacillati; phylum Bacillota; class Clostridia; order Lachnospirales; family Lachnospiraceae; genus Blautia; species Blautia sp. aa_0143. Next base: position 68,942 of record NZ_RCXU01000002.1, on the reverse strand, counting down.
GTGGTGCGGAAGAGGTTCCGGAGGCTGCTGTAGCTACGATGCAGCTTCCACAGAAAAATGTCATGATTACCAGAAGATGTTTACTTTTTAAATTAAAATGAAAACGCACTTTTTTTCGGATGTTTTTCATTATATATGCCCCTTTACAGTTTTTTCTGCTTTACCGGCTGGGCCCATTTGCGCAGGTTTCTGTCGCGGATGATCTTTTCCAGGCCGTATGCTGCAGAAGTTTCATACAGATCAGAAAGATTAAAGGCAAATCCGGTATAGCTAGCCAGATAGTTATCTATATAAGGAAGCCGTGTGCTGCCGCCGGTCAGATAAATGCCCTCTTTTGCGATATGATAAGCGATCTGTGGCGGGGTACGTTCCAGAAAAGATTTCATTTCTGCTGCGATCTGGTTCACACAGTTGGCGATCCCTTCATTGACAACGTAGGCAGAAATAACTTCTTCTCGTGGAAGTCCGGAAATACTGTCGATCCCGACTACTTTTCGGGCTTCTTTTTTCTGATCATTCAGTCTTCCCATAACTACTTTCAGACGTTTTGCAGTTCGTGTTCCAATCTGAAGATTATAATGTTTTCGGATTTCGCTGCAGATAGATTCGTTCATCTGTCTGCCTCCGATGGGGATCTTACGGCTGATGATGATCTTTCCGTCGGTTATGATGGAAAACTCTGTACTCTGTGCACCGATGTTTACGATCATGCTGCCCTGATTCTTTTCAGGGTCGATTCCCATGGCAATGGCATCTGCAATAGGGGACTCCACCATAAAAACACGGTTTTTCCGCAGCCAGTGACCATTGACCAGATGATAGTATGCCCTCTTTTCGATAGCAGTCATATCAAGTGGTACGGAGAAATACATGTCTGCTCCGAGACCGGATGTATGATCGATTTTTTTTATCATGCTGTAAAGGACGATCTCCTGCAATTCCAGATTTGCCAGCATACCGAAAGCCATAGGAGAATTTACGGAAATATCTGCAGGTGATTTTTCAAACATTTCATAAGCTTCGTTCCCTATGGCAAGGATCCGGCGTCCTCTGTAGGCTACCATGTTCTTTTCTATGTAACTTTTGTTTCTGAAAAATGAATAGACTTTTACAGAGCTGCTTCCAAGGTCTACTCCGTAATTATTTCTAAAAAGCATAAATCTGTCCCTTCACTTAAGTATATTCATCAAAAATCCCTTTTTCGCGGAAACTGACATACCTGTGATCACCGATGATGATATGATCCAGAAGATGGATGCCGAGGAGTTCACCACAATGATAGATCCGTTCCGTAACATCCAGATCAGCCTGGCTGGGGGAGGGATCGCCTCCTGGATGATTGTGGACCAGGATCAGGTTCACCGCCCGATACTTTACAGCTTCTACAAAGACTTCTCTTGGTGTGATCAGTGTGGCATTGACTGTACCGCGGCTTAAAAGCTGTTCCCCCGACAAATGGTTATGTCCGTCCAGCATCATGCAGTAAAGCAATTCCTGCTCTTCATGCCGGAGCCGCTCCATATAATATTTCGCAATGGTTACCGGATGGTGAAAAGATAATTCCGGTTTTGCAGCTGCGGTTGCCATACGCTTGGAAAGTTCCCCGATACATTTCAGCTGTATGGCTTTTACCTTACCGATCCCATGGATCTTCATCAGTTCTTGCATGGAAATATGAAACAGTCCAAGCAGGCCACTGTATCCGGTCTGTTTCGATAAATTCAGGATTTTATCTGCCAGAGTCAGGGAACTGGATCCCTGTACGCCACAGCGCAGGATCACGGCAAGAAGCTCTCGATCGCTTAAGGACTGTTCTCCTTCCCGCAGACATTTTTCATACGGACGCTGATAATCTGGCATTTCCATTATAGTATCTTTCATATGATTTCCCTTTTCGCTCTCGAAGAAGGGGATGCAAAATTGCAGAAGTTATTTTAGCATAAAAAAGCAGGGATGTACACTCTATCCCGGAAATTTCCACTTTTTTCACATTTTGTTTACAGGCAGGGCATAAACAGAAGCGACTGCTTCTGCCACCTTGATCCCGTCCATCGCTGCGGATGTAATGCCTCCGGCGTAACCGGCGCCCTCTCCGCAGGGGTAGATTCCTTCTATATTGGAAGTGAGCTTTTTCGGTTCCCGAACGATCCGTACAGGAGAAGAGGTACGGCTTTCTACTCCTTCCAGCAATGCATCCGGTCGGTCAAAACCGGAAAGCTTTTTTCCAAAAGCATGGATTCCTGCTTCAATGGAATCGCCGATCTCTTTTGGGAAAATACTGCGGACATCGGTAAGTGTATAAGCTCCTTTGATACAGGGGATCACATCTCCAAGCCTGGTACTTTTCTGATGGGTACAGTAATCTTTGAAAAGCTGTACCGGAATTTTTCCTTTTCCGGCTTCCCAGGCAGCGCGCTCCAGTTTTCGCTGCAGAGCGATTCCGCCGAGAACTCCCTCTTCAGGAAAATCAGAAGGGTTTACCGTAACGATGATAGCACTGTTGGCATTATGGCTGTCACGTGCCTGATAGCTCATACCATTCACTGCAAGCATACCTTCTTCAGAAGATGCATTTACAACATATCCGCCGGGACACATACAGAAAGAATAAACGCCACGTCCGTTTTCCAGTGTATGGGTAACCTTGTAGCTGGATGCACCCAGACGGTCGTTTTCCGGTTCCCCGTAAAGATCCTGGTTGATCATGGTCTGCGGATGTTCCACACGTACCCCCACTGCAAAAGATTTCGGCTCCATGTTAATATTGTGTTTTTCCAGCATGGCAAACGTATCTCTGGCGCTGTGGCCGGGAGCAAGAATGCAGATTTCTGCCGGTATTTCCTCTTTTGCATTGACAATGACTGCAGTAAGCTTCCGGTCACGGATCATCAGATCAGTTACTGTGGAACGAAAACGGAATTCCCCGCCCATTTCTTCAATCTGATGACGCATAAACTGAACGATACCTACAAGCTGATCTGTGCCAAGATGAGGCTTTTGCTGGTAAAGGATCTCAGAGGGAGCTCCTGCCTCCACAAATCGGGAAAGAACTTCCCTTCCTCTTCCAAAAGTATCTTTTACCAGAGTATTCAGCTTTCCATCGGAAAAAGTCCCTGCACCGCCCTCTCCGAACTGTACATTGGAATCCGGATCCAAGATGCCGTTTTTCCAGAAATTTTCCACGGTTTTCTGGCGTTTGTCTGCTTCTTCTCCCCGTTCCAGTACCAGTGGACAGTACCCGGCTTTGGCCAGGTACCAGGCACAGAATAATCCTGCAGGTCCGCTTCCGATCACTATAGGACGATGGGACAGAGCTTCAGAGCCAGATGAGGAGAAATGATATTTTTTCTCAGAGGTTAACATAATATTTTTATCGTGAACCTTTTTGAGAACACGGGATTCGTTATCCAGTTTAATATCTACAGTGTAGACAAATTTTTTGTCCTCTTTGTGCCGGGCATCCAGAGATTGTTTTCGGATCTCATAGGTGAACGGCTGATTTCCAAGACGAAGCATTTTTGCTATTTTTCGGTGAAGCTGCTCTTCTGTATGAGTGATGGGAAGCTTCAACTGTGTGATCCGGATCATTGTTATTCCTCCTTTGCTGCCCAGATACCGGCGGTAGCTCCACTTGACCATGCCCACTGCAGGTTGTATCCACCGCAGGTGCCGTCAATATCAAGGAGTTCTCCGGCAAAATAAAGGCCTTTATGAAGTCTGGATTCCATGGTTTTACTTTGAACTTCAGAAGTATCCACGCCGCCGGAACAAACCTGTGCCTGTTCAAAAGAAAGGCTGTCTTTTACCGGAAGGCGAAAATCATTGATCCCATGGATCAGATTCTTCTGTGCACATAAGACACGGATCAGTTTTTCCGGAAAAAGTCCGATGAGAAGTTCTTTTTCTGTTTTATAAGGGCAGGCTGTTTTTCTCTGTTCCAGGTATTCTTCCAGTTCTTTCTGGTTCAGTTCCGGAAAAAAATTTATGGAAAGCTCTGCGTTTTTGTTTTCGTGAACCGCTCGGATGGCGTAGCGGGAAATCTGAAATACCGGGATCCCGGATACACCGTAATCGGTAAGCTGCAGTTCTCCCTGCTGGGAGACTGTCGGTGTGCCGTCTATATAAAGTGTTATCTTCCCTTCTGTCCGTACACCACTCCAGCCGGAAAAAGAATTTCCCTTACATTTCAGAGCTGTCAAAGCTGGAAGGGGTTCGATCAGATGATGTCCGAGACTTTTTGCAATTTCATATCCGCTTTCGCAGGAACCTGCAACGGAAGACGCACGGGAACCATTTGCAAGGATCACGGCATCACCACTGTAGGTCCATCCGTCCGTATGGATCTTCCACTGTCCGTCTGCAAAAGACACGCCGGTAACGGTCTGATTGGTTTTCAGCTTTACCTTCAGGCTGCGTGCCTTCATGACAAGAACATCTACCACACTCTGTGCCTGGTTGCTTCGGGGATAGATCCATCCGCTGCGGTCTGTGATACAGATTCCCAGTTCCTGAAAGAATTTCAGAGTTTTTTCCACAGGAAACTGTGCCAGGGCATCTTTGGCAAATTCAGGATGAGATCCCCGGTAAGCGTTTTCATCCTGATTTAGGTTCGTCATATTACAACGGCCGTTTCCCGTAGCACAGATTTTTCTGCCGGGACGGTCATTTTGTTCCAGAACCGTAACTGCAGCTCCGTATACAGCAGCCTGAATAGCTGCCATAAGACCGGAAGCACCGGCTCCTATGACAAAGATCTGTTTTTTTAAGTCCGGTCCTTCGGATTTTTTCATAAGCTCACAAGTTCCTTATCAACCATATACTGAAGAGATTTCAGGATTCCCAGCTTTGCATGCTCCCAGGTGAGACCACCCTGGAAATAAACTGCATAAGGCGGTTTCATAGGACCATCGGCAGAAAGCTCGATGGAAGAACCCTGGATGAAAGCACCTGCTGCCATGATCACCTGGCTGTCATATCCCGGCATATCCCACGGCTCTGGTGTTACAAAGCTGTCTACCGGTGCAGCAGCCTGGATACCCTGGCAGAATGCTACAAGACCTTCCGGTGTTCCGAGAGTGACCGCCTGGATGATATCCTGACGTGGCTCTGTGCTGTTGGGAACTACCGGGAAACCAAGCTTTTCGTAAATGTTCGCTGCAAAAACAGCGCCCTTTAAAGCTCCTTTGGTGATCATCGGTGCAAGGAAAAATCCCTGATACAGAGAACGGTTTACACCAAGAGTTGCACCGACTTCCATACCCAGTCCCGGGCAGGTCATACGGTAGGAGGCATTTTCCACACAGTCTTTTCTTCCTGCGATATAACCACCGATAGGAGCAAGGCCGCCACCTGGATTTTTGATCAGGGAGCCGACCATGATATCTGCACCTACATCACTGGGCTCGATGGTATCTACGAATTCTCCGTAGCAGTTATCTACCATGCAGATCACATCCGGCTTGATCTTTTTTACAAAAGAGATCAGCTCACCGATCTGTTTTACGGAGAAAGAAGGACGGGTCTGATAGCCTTTGGAACGCTGGATGGTTACCAGCTTTGTTTTTTCATTGACTGCTTTTCTGATGTTTTCATAATCAAAGGTACCATCCTCGAGAAGATCCACCTGACGATATTTTACGCCATATTCCGCAAGGGAACCATTGGACGGGCGGATACCGATCACTTCTTCCAGGGTATCGTAAGGCTTTCCTACAGGGGAAAGAAGCTCGTCACCGGGGCGCAGGTTTCCGAAGAGAGCAATGGCAAGTGCATGAGTTCCACAGGTGATCTGCGGGCGTACCAGGCAGGCTTCTGTGTGGAAGGTATCGGCATAAACCTGCTCCAGAGTTTCGCGGCCAAGGTCGTTGTAGCCATAACCGGAGGAAGCTCCGAAACATGCCTCACTGACACGGTTTTTCTGCATGGCATGGATAACCTTCATCTGGTTATACTCTGCAGTTTTATCAAATTTTTCAAAACGTTCTTTCAGGGAATCTTCTACAGTTTTACCGAAATCGTAAACTGCGGAAGAGATTCCAAGCTGTGCATATAATTCTTTCATGATCATTTTTCCTTTTTTATTTTATTTGGCAGGCAGGATCCCTTTTTCTCTGCATACAGAAAGCATGTAGGAAAGGATCCGGCTGTCATCGTAATCAAAGTTATCTTTATCTACCCAGGTTACCTCGCCTTCTCTTCGGAACCAGGTAAGCTGGCGTTTGGCGAAATGTCTGGTGTCACGTTTCAGGATGCGAACGGCTTCCTCGTAAGGGTATTCTCCGTCCATCCAGTCCAGGATTTCTTTATAGCCCAGTCCCTGCATCGAAACCATTCCTCTGTGGCAGCCCATTTCCCGGAGCTTTTTTACTTCTTCTACAAGCCCGTTTTTCAACATCTCATCCACTCTTGTGTCTATGCGTTCGTAGAGAAGGGGACGGGGTGCGTTCAGGACAAAGTATGCCAGGGCATAGGGGCTGGTATGTTCTTTCTGCTCTTCATTATGTTCGGAGATCCTGGTACCGTTCTGTTTATAAAATTCCAGGGCGCGTATCACTCGCTTGACATTGTTCTCATGGATGTCCTGGGCTGACTTGGGATCAACCTGTGCAAGCATATCATGAAGAAATGAAGGGCCTTTTTGTTCTGCCAGCTCTTCCAGCTCCCTGCGGTAATGGTCATCCTGGTTGGAACTGGTAAAATCAATATCTCTGGTTACGGCCTGAATATAAAATCCCGTGCCGCCTACCAGGATCGGGATCCGGCCTTTATCATAAATTTTTTCCATGGCTTCTTTTGCCATCTGCTGGAAAAGGACAATATTAAAATCTTCTGTGGGCTCCAACACATCCACCAGATGATGAGGGACGCCATCCATTTCTTCCGGTGTGATCTTGGCGGAACCAATATCCATATGGCGGTAAACCTGCATGGAATCTGCGGAGATGATCTCTCCGTTTACTGCTTTTGCAAGGGCAATGGAAAGTTTTGTTTTTCCCACGGCAGTAGGTCCGGTAAGGACGATAAGAGGTTTTTTCATAGATTTTCTCCGTTTATGATAGGTATCTTACACGATACGTTTAAATTTTTTTTCAATCTCTGTCTTACTCATGGCAATGATGGTTGGCCTTCCATGAGGACAGTTATAAGGATTTTCCAGTGTCAGAAGTTCATCGATCAGCTTGTCGGCTTCCTGGGGTGACATGGAATGATTGCCTTTTACAGCAGCTTTGCAGGCCATAGTTGCAAGCCTTGCGGTAAACAGTTCAAATGCATCTTTGGAGCCGTCTGCAGTGAGATGGTCCAGCATTTCCAGAAACAGCTCTTCTTCTGTCATTCCCAGAAGGCTGGAGGGAACCGCACTGATACTGTACTCCCTTCCGCCAAAGGGTTCGATCTCAAAGCCGAAATCCCGGAAATACTTTTTGTTTGCCTTCAGCAGATTCTCCTCCTCAAGGCTGAGTGAAACGATCAGTGGGGGACTTACATACTGGGACTGGATGTTCTGGGACTGAAACTGCTTTACGAATCGCTCATAATATACTTTTTCATGGGCAGCATGCTGGTCAATGATATAAAAATTATCCTCAAACTGTACCAGCCAGTAGGTATCAAACAGCTGTCCGATCAGTCTGTGGCGGCTTCTGGATTCAGGAGCAAGAAGCCGTTCTTCGAACAGTTCCAGCTGTTTTGGCGGTTCCTGTTCCTGCGATTTGATCGGCTCGTTGTCTACCTCAGGAGGTGCCGATTCAGCAGGCTTTTCAGAAATCACTTCATAATCTGCTGTTTCTGTAGCGGAATTTTCATTTCTTCCGTCTTTTAATGTTCCGGAAAACATTTCCTCTTCTTCTTTTGTGAAAGGCTGCGATTCATATACGGGATTTTCCCGCAGAGAATCCACACGTTTGTATTTATCTGCAGAAGAAGCTGAAGAATTGTGAGTTGTTTCAGCTGAACCATAGGAGGCGGTACCATTTGTTGGCTTATTATAAGGTATCGATGGAACCGGCGCTGTACTACGTACTTCAGAAGCTGTCGGTGCAGCATGGGAAGCTATATTTGCCGTCCGATTTGGGTGACCGTACATCTCCTGCCGCCGTTTTACTTCAAAAGGCTCCGGAATATTTCCTGGCTTTATCTGTTCTGTGCGGGATGTCGGTTCGTCTTTTCCAACAGATACCTGTGGGATCAGTTCTCTGTGGGTCAATACCTTGCGGACAGTTTCATAAATGGCCGTATAAACTTCGGTTTCTCTGGCAAAACGCACTTCTCTCTTTGCGGGATGCACATTAACATCCAGGTCATTGCCGTCCATTTCGATCCGAAGTGAGACAAACGGAAATTTATGCTGCATGACAAGTCCTTTATATCCGTCCTCAATGGCCTTGGTAATGATCTTGTTTTTTACATATCGGCCATTGATATAATAATTCTCAAAAGTACGGTTTCCTCTGGAAATCTCCGGTTTCCCCACAAAGCCCTCGATCTTCATGAAATCATTTTCGTAGGAAACATCCAGAAGCGCCTTGGCGATCTCCCGGCCGTAGACACTGTAGATCACATCTTTTACGCTGTAGTTTCCGGAACTGGAAAGCTTCACCTGACGGTTCTGGATATATTTAAAGGAGATTTCCGGATGGGAAAGCGCCAACTGCTCCATCAGAGTATTGATGTAACCGGCTTCTGTCATATCGGATTTCAGGAATTTGCTCCTTGCAGGTGTATTGTAAAAGAGGTTTCGGATCAGAAATGTTGTTCCCTCCGGTGCCCCCATTTCCTCCAGAGACTGTTCTTTTCCGCCTTCGATCACATAACGGGTACCACTGATCCCGGAAGGAGTCTTTGTGATCAGCTCCACCTGGGAGACGGCGGCAATACTGGAAAGTGCTTCACCACGGAAGCCAAGAGAGGCAATGTGGGTCAGGTCTTCTACTTTTTCAATTTTACTTGTGGCATGGCGGAGAAAAGCAAGCGGAACCTGCTCTGCATCCATTCCGGAGCCATTGTCCGTGATACGGATCAGCTTTTTTCCGCCGTCTGTGATCTCTACAGTAATAGCGGTAGCACCTGCGTCAATGGCATTTTCCACAAGCTCTTTTACAACAGAGGAGGGGCGCTCTACGACCTCTCCTGCTGCGATCTTATCAATGGTATTCTGGTCTAAAACTGCAATTTTTTTCAAGGGTCTCACCACCGGTTCTTAATTTTGTTCTGCAGGTTATAGAGAATGTTCAAAGCTTCCATTGGTGTCAGATTCCCGATCTCCAGGTTTTTGATCTCTTCAATGATATCATTGTCCTGTACCGTGTCAAACAGTGACATCTGTGCCATATCTAACTGATCATAGGTGATCTTCTGCTTTTTCTTTGGAGCAGTTAGATCTTTTACAGCTGCAGTGATATCTGCATCACTGAGCTCCTCTACCAGTTCCTTGGCACGCTGGATCACGGAATCCGGAACACCGGCAAGCTTGGCTACCTGGATACCATAGCTTTTATCTGCTCCGCCTTTTACGATCTTACGCAGGAATACGATATCGTCGCCTTTTTCCTTGACAGCGATACAGTAGTTGTTGACACCGGAAAGCTTGCCTTCCAGTTCGGTAAGCTCGTGATAATGGGTCGCAAATAAGGTCTTGGCGCCGCAGAGTTTGGTGTTGCTGATGTGTTCGATCACTGCCCAGGCAATGGAAAGGCCGTCAAAGGTACTAGTTCCACGTCCGATCTCATCCAGGATCAGAAGACTTCGGGAAGTGGCATTACGAAGAATGTTGGCAACCTCTGTCATCTCCACCATAAAGGTACTCTGTCCGCTTGCAAGGTCATCGGATGCTCCCACACGGGTGAAGATCCGGTCAACCACACCGATATTCGCACTGTCCGCAGGAACAAAGCTTCCGATCTGTGCCATCAGTACGATCAATGCTGTCTGGCGCATGTATGTGGATTTTCCGGCCATGTTCGGTCCTGTGATAATGGAGATACGTTTTTTGTGGTTGTCAAGATACGTATCATTTGGAATGAACATATCGTTTTCAATCATCTGTTCCACAACCGGGTGGCGGCCATTTCGGATATCAATGAGGCCGGTCTCATTGATCTTGGGCCGGACAAAGTTATTCCTCTGTGCAACCAGTGCAAGGGAAGCAAAAACATCCAGAGCAGCTACTGCCTTTGCAGTACGCTGGATACGGACAACCTCAGCTCCAACCTGATCACGGATATCTGAAAACAGTTCAAATTCTAATGCATAAAGCTTATCTTCTGCTCCAAGGATCAGATCCTCCAGATCCTTCAGCTCCTGGGTGATGTAACGCTCTGCGTTGGTAAGGGTCTGTTTGCGGATATAGTCCTCCGGCACGAGATCCTTGAAGGTGTTGGTAACTTCCAGGGAATAGCCGAATACACGGTTATATTTGATCTTCAGGCTCTTAATACCGGTACGTTCCCGCTCTCTTGCTTCCAATTCAGATAACCACTTCTTTCCATCTGTCCGGGAGCGGCGGAATTTATCCACATCTTCGTTATAACCTTCCCGAATGATACCGCCGTCCTTTTGGGCAAGGGGTGGATCATCAGCAATGGAATTACGGATCAGATCGGTAATGTCTGACAATGGATCCATGTCTTCGTTGATCTGCATAAGCAGCGGAGATTTAAATTCTGCAAGGATCTGCTTTATATAAGGCAGCATTTCCAGGGAAGAGGCAAAGGAAACCAGATCTCTTGGGTTGGCAGATTTATAGCTGATACGGCTTATCAGACGTTCCAGATCGTAGATCGGATTTAAGTATTCCCGGATCTCATCACGATCCATAGGTTTTGCGTTCAGTTCTTCCAGGGCACCAAGTCTCTTTTCGATTTCCTCTGCATCGATCAGAGGCTGCTCCACATAAGAACGAAGGGTTCTTGCACCCATGGCAGTTTTGGTTTTATCCAGAACCCAGAGAAGAGAACCTCTTTTCTGCTTTTCGCGCATGGTTTCCACAAGCTCCAGGTTACGACGGCTGGAGCTGTCGATGAGCATATATTTTTCAGCAGAGTAAGGGCGGATGCTTGCCATATGGGAAAGTGCTGTTTTCTGTGTTTCCTTCAGATACAGGAACAGTGCACCGGAAGCAATGATCCCGCTGTCATAATCTCCGATCCCGAGACCTTCCAGATTTCCGACGTGAAAATGCTCTTTCAGGGTTTTCTGGCACAGCTGGTCGTCAAAGTACCAGGGATCCAGAGCAAATACACAGATTCCAAGACGCCCCTTCAGATCCGCTACATCCACACCGCTTAAAAGAAAGGCGTCATTGCAGATGATCTCTGCAGGTGTAAATTTATTGATCTCATCCAGAAGCTTCTGAGGTTTATCCAGTTCTGTGAGAAAACAGTCACCGGTTGTGATATCTGCAATTGCACAGCCAAAATGCTCTCCAATGGAGACGATGGACATCAGATAATTGTTTTTGGACTCGTCCAGTGACATGGTATCCAGAGTAGTTCCCGGCGTGACAATGCGGACAACCTCTCGTTTAACAAGACCCTTGGCTTTTTTCGGATCTTCTACCTGTTCGCAGATGGCAACCTTATAGCCCTTTTCGATCAGCCGGTTGATATAAGTTTCCGCAGCATGAAAAGGAACGCCACACATGGGCGCTCTCTCTTCCAATCCGCAGTCTTTTCCTGTAAGTGTGATCTCCAGTTCCTTGGATGCAGTCAGCGCATCATCAAAGAACATTTCATAAAAATCGCCCAGACGGTAAAAAAGGATACAGTCGCTGTACTCTTCTTTGGTCTTTACGTATTCTTTCATCATCGGTGATAATGTACTGGTATCAGCCGGAAACCCAGTGTTTATGCGGGTTTCAGATGCCTTATATTTTTTTTTGACCCACTTTTGACCCATTTTTTTCTCTTCTTCAGTGTTTCTTGCTTTTTCCAAATATTTAAACCTCTTCCTAAATTGTCATTTTATCAGTAAAATTAGCTTTCTTTTCCATACTTTTCTTCATAATTTCTTATCGTGGTTGCTTTAAGATTCCGAACCTTATAAAGTTCCATCCATTTCTCATACCATTTTGAAACGGACATACTCGAATCAAAGCCTGGAATACCTGGGAGAACTTCCGCCAAATACATGTTTCTTTGCTTTTTCACCTGCTGAAGATTTGTTCCATAGATAGAAAAAGGCGGTTGCCAGATCCCTTAATTGTGATTCTGGCTTCTTACCGCCCATCTTTTCTTTGTCGGATTCCCTTACCTATTTCTTTTCCTCTTAGATTTTTTCCATAACATTACCATCCTTTTTCTAATAACAATAGATGATCATGCATGGCACTGGACTTAATTTTAACACAACCCCAAAAACCTTTCAAGACTGCCGATCTATCCATTTCTGAAATTTTTTCTTATCAATCAGGGTTCTTCGCCCAATTCGTACCATGAAGGTATTATTCTTCATAAGAATTCTCATGGTTTTCTCTGAAAGACCTGTGCGTTCACAGGCTTCCTTGACTGATATAAGAATCTTATCGTTATCTGCTGCTTGTATTTTTTATGTATCATATATATTACAGCCAATATCTGAAGGCAGATGATATTGGCTGTTCCTCTCTTCGATTAAATTATTCTTTTGTCATCTGATTTTAATTTCTATTTTTCCTTCCACTAGGCTATATAAATCCAGAGGATCTTCATCACTTTCATAAACACGTCCTACGCCTTCTCCGTAAGTATCTTCTGTTCCTGTTTCATATTTTTTATATGTTGTTCTGTTTTTTTCTTCTTTATTTACATATAATTCTAATGTCACCGTTTTAGCATCTGGAGAAATTCCTTTATATTTTGTATTATTTCTGCTTTCTTCAAACACAGTCTCTGTGTCTCCATAATTTGTCATTCTATAAAGCCCCTGATTTCCTTTATCGTCGGTTCCTATTAAATAATAATCTTCATATTCTTTATTATTCAAATTTCCATAAATTGTACTTGCCAAATCGTTTAAGCTCATTTTTGAAATCGTCAGATTTTGATTTGGAGATATCTTTATTTTTTTATTCACATTTACATTTATTGTATTCTTCTCCAGTTCTTCCCAATTTGATGAAAATTCAAAAATATAGTCATCCGTATCTTTTGTATCTGCAGTATCCATTTCTGTTGGATCAAATAACCATACTTTCATTTTTATATCTGCTGTATTATCTTTAATAGTTGTATCTTCCACCCTATAATGACAAACCTGACCATCTGTTCCGTTCTCCTTTTTCTCCAGAGCATATGTTCCATCTAACTGTGCCGCTTTTCCATTTATCTCCACTTCTGTTAGTAGAATAGTATCCTTTTCTTTTGAATCATTTATATTATCAGATATTGCCACCCATAAATTCTCCTTATCAGCAGCAATTTCATCTAATGTAATAGAAATTCCATTTTTAGTAATCGTTTTTCCAACACTATCTATATATGATTCTACATTTTCATTGATCCCCAATGCAGTTTGAATCCACGAAGTAATCTGTTCCCAGGCCGCCTTTATCTCATGCGGATGTCCCAAGCCTCCTATCAATAATGCTATTACAACTCCTGCTGCTGCAATCTTTGCTAATTTTAATTTCAAATTAACATTTCGCTTTTTCCATGGCAAGGAAGCTTCGTAAACAAATTTTTCATCTATTTCTCCCATCAGATCCAAAAAATTGTTTTCTTTTTTCATATGATTTCTTTCACCTCTTCCCATAATTTGTTTCTGCTTCGAAAAAGACTGGATTTAATTTTAGTCTCAGAGCATCCATGTCTTTTTGCAATGTCTTTAATATTATCCATATACCAATATCGCCTGACAAAAATATCCCTGTCTCCTGCTTTTAAATCACTCAAAAAATTTTCTAAAATATTCAAAATTTCCTTTTTCTTTATATCCTCTTCCACATAATCCTTTATTGTATTTTCCAGTTTTTCCACTTCACCACAAATATCCATCATATGTGTATCTGCTCTTTTTGAAGCATTTTTCTTTCTGAAATTGTCCAATGCCAAATTTCTGGTTATTTTTCCAAGAAATGCAGATAATTTTGTTGGCGTTTTGGGCGGAATCTTATTCCACGTTATCAGCCACGTATCATTTACGCATTCTTCTGAATCTTCTGTGTTATATAAAATATTCCATGCAATCTTAAAGCAAAATTTTTCGTACTTTACTTCTACCTGGCGAATTGCATCTTCTGATCTTTCTAAAAATAAATTTATAATATGTATATCTTCCATATCACATTTCTCCCCTGTATATTAGTGTTTTTATGCAGATAGGTTATTTGCAGTGTGCCATATTAATGTTTTCTATTATATAGAACGTATTTTTTTCTGTTTGGTTGCACTTTTTTTCTATTTTTATAATTTTTTTTTGTTACCATGCTTCCATTATCACTATAACATATTATCTAAACATTCTTCTCTCTTGGTCAACTATTAATATCGTAATCTACTTCTGCAAATAAAACTACATGCAAAAAATGAAAAAAGGAGCTGCCATTCCATGTGTATTCATGAAAGACAGCTCCTGCTTGAATCATTTTTATTTAACAACTACTTTTACTTTTTTACGGATCTTTCCAGATTTCACTGTGATATAGGCTGTTCCCTTTTTCTTTCCGGTGATCACGCCCTTGGAATTTAGCGTCACGCTCTTCTTATTCGAAGAACTGTAGGTAACCTTCTCCTGGGAAGTAATCTGGCTGATGACTGGTTTCAGCGTAAGTTTTTTTATTCCTTGCAACAGTCACGCTTGATTTCAGTCCGGTGATCTTTGTTGTTCTTACCGTTGTTTTCTGCACAGTAACGGAAATGACCTGTTTCTTGCCGCTGGCCAGTGTAATGGTCACTTTGATTATTATTTGAATTCCAGCCCTCAGCCTTTTCATTGACAGAGGGCTAATTTTGGCTTAACAATTATTGAGCATCCCTTAACTGATCTACAATGCTGCATTTCGCTGCGTTATCATACATCATGCAGGGAATCAGCCACCCAAGCAGAAGAAATACCGGAATTGTCAGCAGGACAGGCAGAACGGTGAACCGATACTCAAAGAACCAGAACATACTGCCCAGCATTTTCCCCGCAAGAGGTCCCACCGCCAGTGAAAGCACAAAGGCCACCGATACAGAAGACATTGCGTAAAACAACCCCTCGTAGATCAGCATGGTTTTGAGCTGTCGGGGCGTCATTCCTACAGCCTGAAGCACCGCAAATTCCCGGCGGCGGGAAAGAATACCGGTCATCATGGCGTTGAAGAAATTTAAGAGTCCCACCAGCCCAATGATAGCACAGAGGATACCACCGATCAGAAGGAACATCTGCCGGAACTGAGCAAACTCAGAGCGAACCGTGGCTTTGCTTTCATACATCAAGGGCGAAAACTCACCGGCCGTGAGCTTTGACAGATATTGCTCTGCTTCGGCCTCGTCAGCTTCGTCCGCTGTGTCGAACAGGTAGAGCATCGGAACGACTGCACCACCGCTGTCCCTCTGTGCGGTGGCCACAGGCAAAACTGCGTTATATCCAATACCACCATAACGATAACCCATGGAGTTCGGAAGTTCTACCAAGGCGCAGACCGTGTACTCTACATCTCTGGCCCCATACAATTTTGCCTGAAGGTACTCCTCCGGTGTGTCTTCGTTGCACAGTTCCCCGGTGCGGCTGTCGATATATTTCACATCATCCGCATAGGTAGCCGTGATCGTGTCTCCCACCTTGGGGTAGTATTCAGGATTGGGCAGATTGCCGTAATCATCCAAAGAAACCGCAATGGCAATGGCGTTATTGTCCGGCTCCAGCATAGGAGAAATATCTCCGTCGAACACTTGCAGCTTGTCAAACAGACTGTTATCCAGAGCCTCGATTCTGGTATCTCCCATCACCATATTGCCCCGGTGCTCCATGCGGCTCATATGGCTGTCCAACTGCTCGGCACTTTCGTACCTTGCATAGTCTTGCCGCAGAGCATCCTCCGTCATCCACAGGTATGCGGTTTTTAGCACAGCATATCCCGTGCCGGAAAGACTGGCCTTTGTGTTTGCTGCGATCTCCTCGATCTGTTCTGGCGTGATGAATTCATCTGCCGGGTTGAAACGGAAATAGTCGGGAGTGCTGACGATAAAATCGGCGCAGGTCATGGAGGATACATACTTCTCCATGCTGAAGCCTCCCACAAAGGCACACAGCGCATTGAACAGTGTCACCGACAGTGCCAGAGACACCACCACCAGCACCGTCTTTTTCTTGTTTCGTCCCAGATTGGCAAAGGCCATCTGATGGAGCTTGGCTCCCCGGGTGCTGCGCTGTTTTTTCTTAGTCTGCATCACATCCGTATATTTGGTAGCCTCCACTGGAGAGACCTTGGCTGCCATTTTTCCGGGCTTGGAGCAGGACAAGAGCACCGTCAACAAGGCAAACAGCATGGAACCAAGGAAGATCACAGGTGATGTGCTGATGGTGGTGATGCCTGCATCCAACTGGGTGGAGCGCAAGACAACAGGCACCAGAACAGCGCCGATGCCGTAGCCCAGCAACAGTCCTGCCGGAATGCCGATCAGACAAAATAGAAGTGCCTGCTGGCGAATGATACGTTTGAGCTGCCGGGGCGTTGTGCCAATGGTTTTCAGAAGTCCGTAAAACCGGATATCCCCCGCAACAGAGATCTGGAAAATGTTATAGATGATAAGATACCCAGTGAAAATCACCAGCAACAGAAAAGCTGCTATGGCGATCATCAGCTCTGGATCGAGCTGCGACTCCAGTTGGGATGAGGTATATCCCCAATTGACGCCGATTCGAACGCTGTTGGGATCAGTATAGCTGTCCCATGTGTAACCAAGATCGGTATCCACCTGCTCCATCTGCCCTTGAATGTTTGTGCCGGAAGCCAGCATGACATTCAAATCGGTGCGGAAAGGCTGTAACCCTGTTTTCACTGCCTGCGCTTCGATGTCATCTGCGTAATCACGGCTGATGTTGATGTAGTGAACAGGCATTAGTTCATCATAGTCCCAATAGCCCACCAGCGTAAAGGTATCTGTTACAGTAAAGGCGGTTTGATCCTTGTCCGTGATGGAATAGGAAACCGTGACCTCGGCGCCCAGCTCCGGCGTTACGCCAAGCAGCTGCAACGCTGCCGTATCCATGGCTACTTCTTTGCCGCTTTCGGGCATCCGCCCGGTAGTAGGGGTGGCATAACTCCATTTGGTGCAGTTGGCATCCATGTAGCTGATCTCTGCAGGTGTTTTGGAAAAGACACCATCCACAGTGATGCCGATCACCTTCCGTGCCCCCGCAGCCTTCACCTTTGGATGAGCAGCGATACGTTCCGCCTGCTCGGGGGAAACATCTTTAAAGGTACCGTGTGCATAGCCGCCTACCTGCCGAAACTGGTAGGTTTCATAACTGGCGTTCAACGACAAGACAATGGTAAACATGGAAGTAAATAGCAGCGTTGTCAGCGCAATGGCAAAAATGGCGATCAGATTGCGGCGACGGTTCGCATAAAGGGATTTTAAGCTGAGCTTTCGAATACATTTTTGATTTCTTACCTTCATCACGGTCACCTCCTCATCGGCCCGTGACAATGCGGCCATCTTCTATGCGGATGATCCGGTCAGATAGTTGGGCAATCTCTTCGTTGTGGGTGATCATCACGATGGTCTGGGCAAATTTTTGACTGCTCACCTTCAGCAGACTCAAAACATCCTGACTGGTCTTGCTGTCCAGATTGCCGGTGGGTTCATCTGCCAGAATGATAGCGGGTGCCGCTGCCAGCGCACGGGCAATGGCTACTCGCTGCTGTTGACCGCCTGAGAGCTGATTGGGCAGCGCATCCAGACGGTCGTTCAGTCCAAGCGTCTGCACGATCTGCTGCACAAAAGCCTTGTTTACCTTTCCGCCATCCAGTTCAGTGGGTAGAATGATATTTTCATATACATTCAGCACCGGAACAAGATTGTAGCTCTGAAATACAAAGCCGATTTTCCTGCGGCGGAAGATGGTCAGCGCTTCCTCCTTCAGGGAGAAAATATCCTGTCCGTCCACCATGACCGTGCCGCTTGTAGGGCGATCCAGCCCGCCCAGCATATGCAACAGCGTGGATTTTCCGGATCCGGATGTGCCGACAATTGCAACAAACTCTCCCTTCTTCACACTTAAATCAACTCCATCCAACGCATGAACGGCGTTATTACCGGAGCCATAAATCTTTTTCAGGTCTTTTGCCTGTAAAACCTCCATAAACAAGTACCTCCATGAAAAAATCTGTATGTATGAAAGGAAACGATCCTTTGATACATACAGATTATCGCATAGGATTCTTTCCACATTCTTTCCGGCGGAAAATGAAATCTAACAATTTTGATAGAATTGTTGTTATTTCGGCAGAAATATGGAAAACGTACTTCCTTTTCCCGGAACGGAAGCAACCTTGATATAACCGCCCTCACCGGATATAATCTGTCGGGCAAGGTATAAGCCGATGCCAACCCCTTCTTGTTCCTGAACAGCATTTGAACGATAAAAACGGGAAAATATCTTTGCCTGCTCGTTTTCCGGGATACCTGAACCGGTATCCGATATATCGATCCTTGTAAACATTTCGTAACTTACGGTAGAAATCGTGATTGTTCCATGCTCCGTATATTTGATGGCATTGTCTACAATATTAGCCAGTGCTTCCGCTGTCCATTTGAAGTCAAATGTAGCGGAAATATCTGTGTCGTACAGATATATGGATAATCCTTTTCCAGAAGCCTTGGCGGCATATTGTTCTACTACGCTTTCAAACAGCGGCTGAAGTGATGCTTGCTGAGGGGAAAGTGAAATGATCCCATTTTCCAGTCTGGAAAGTTTTACGAGAGAATCAATCAGAAATCGTAGCTTTTCCGATTGTTTGTACAGTGCCTCCACGTTTTCCTTTGCCGATGCAGGCAGAGTTTCCTCCATCAAAAGCTCGCTGTATAACAGCAGGTTTGCAATCGGCGTTTTCGTCTGGTGGGAAATGTCCGCAATCAAGGATTTGATTTTGTCTTTTTCCTGTGCCATATTTCGAGAAGATGCTTCTGCGGCAGAAAGATAGTGTGCAAACTTTGTTTCCAAAGCAGACAGCTGGCTTTCATCAAAAGTGATTTCAGAAAAAGAACCGGTCATGGCAACGTCCAACATCCTTTCGATTTCTTCCATCGTTTTTCTGACCTTTCTCCGCTCCCATAATACAACAGCTACCGCCGCCAGAAAACACAGCAGTATGATCACGATGCCGCTTTTATTCATCTTTTGTCACCCAGCTATAACCGATTCCATAGACGGTTTTAATGTATTTCTGTGCCCCAAGCTTATCCCTCAGACGCTTGATCGTAACAGACAAAGCATTTTCATCCACATATTCAGCACCATCTGTCCAAATCCTGTCTACAAGGTCTCCACGGGTCATGGTTCGACCACGATTTTCAACAAGCAGACGCAGTAATTTTTGCTCTGTTTTACTCAATTCCACTTTTGAATCTCCCACATAAAAGGTCATAGCTTCAAAGTCAAAGTGAAATAGATCAATATGGATCGGTGCATTTTTATGGCTTGACGCTTGCTTTCGCAGTTGGGTATTCACCCTTGCCCGCAAAACCGAAAGAGAAAAGGGCTTGGTAATGTAATCATCAGCGCCCCTCTCCAGTCCGTCCACGATGTCCAGATCGGTATCATTGGCAGTCAGCAGAATAACAGGAATCCCGGGTGTGTTTTCCTTGACCTCCCGGAGCAGCTCAAGCCCACTGCCATCCGGTAGATTGATATCCAACAGGATCAGGGATACACCGCCGCAAAGCAGCTGCTCCTTCGCCGTTTTCAGGTCTTGGCAGGAAATAATCTTCCGATCATCTACTTTCAGTGCTTTGCATAAACCTTGATTCAAACCAATATCATCTTCAACAATCAATAATTGCTCCATATATCTCACTCCCTCGTTACTCAAAGGTATTCGGCAAAGTTAATAACAAGACACAAAAATAACCGCCCCAGCAAAACTGAACGGTTATTTTCAATCAATTAAGTATGTGGACTAACCGTCTATCGGCAGCACACTTTTTCTATGATCATATTAGCACGCATATGTGACAATGTCAAAAAATTTCTTCATTCTCTTGGTTATTAATCTCCTTGATCAGCTGTACTGCCTTCTCTGTATCATCGGTTTTCACGAATATATCCACGCCATATATTCCAAATCCGGGTGCCCCATGCATTGCAACATTCGCACCTGCTTCCTGGGAAAAAGCTTCTATTTCACTTTGCTTTAACATTTCTACGAGCTGTTCTGTCTCTACTATATTCTGTGCATTATAAATCTTTGTCCATTCTGTCTTAGATTGGGAAGTTTCTTTTCTCTCCTGAACATTTGGTGAATTCTGATTTCTTTTTCGATTAATAAATGCTAAGGTCCTAAGAATAATAAATGACACAATAGTAATACCTATCAGAAATCCCAATGCCAATCGTGTTATCTGTGTTTCTGTAGCTCCCATTCTAAATAAACATGTACCATAGATGACTGTAAAAATTCCTGCACATATTACACTGGTGAGAAAATTCCGCCATATAGCAGCACTTTTTGGCAGGCATTTATCCCATATTCCATTATACACCATAATAGCTACATATAGGATTCCTCCTACTAAGACAGTTACTATCTCTCCCAAAACCAAACGAGTATCCACCATTAATAGCATCTGAATAATAATCGCTAACACACCAATCACAAACATTGATGCAAATGCAAGATTTCCAGCCTTTAATGCTTTTTGTTTCACCCATTCTTCATACACCGCAACTTTGTCCAGTGTTTCTTTCATATCTTTATTCATAGTCTGGCTCCTTTCTCCATCCAGGAGCTCTCTCATCTCAACATCGTAATATTCAGCAAGTTGAACAAGTACACTGAGATCTGGCATATTTATTCCTGTTTCCCATCTGGAAACTGTTCTTGCAGATACCCCAAACTTCTCGGCAAGCTGTTCTTGCGTAAGATTCTTTTCTTTACGACATTGCTTTAAAAAAGCTCCAATCTTTTTTGTATCCATATCTCTACCTCTCTTCCACTTACAGCTTACCAATATGCACCAAAATTACCACGACATAAAACGAGAATCCGTTAATTTTCAACCGGACATCTTATGTCTAGAATAAATAAACGGTATTTTCATACCGAAAACAAATACCTATAATCATTCCAACATTCAAACAAGAAGTATCTCTCGCCCAATGCGCTCGGTCAATTTCGATTGAGATTTCACCTGTTTTAAGAGATTTAATAACTGTTATATTTTGTTATCAAATTCACTGTAAACCATTGAAAACACTGAATTTGTCGCAGGTGAGCTTTCCCTTATTGTTTCCCTTGTGTTATATCGTCCCACCAGTGTTTACAAACTCTGATAAGGGCAAATACAAGGGCAAAAAAATCTGATAACACATTATAACACAAAATGAAAGTGACATGGTGAACTGATTGAAATGCTTCTAATTTTTGTAACTGATGATTGATTGAATGATAAGGAGATGCTATACGATGAGAACGATATTTGCAGAATGCAATCCACACAGAAACAGCATTGATGTTTACTGGTTATATGCTCCGCATTGATTGTTGGGAAGCTGAGAAGGACTTAAAAATCACGCCTGGATCAGACTGTGTATTAGATGCACTTGCTATTGATGAACCACTGGAATATGCAAGATTATATCTTGATGAAAATTTGCAAATGTGGATAGATGCAGAAGATTCATTAGAAATTTTTTGATTTTTAAACAAATACAACAGTTTAAATCACTATTAGCTACAATATTTCCGGAAAATTCATCATTGGTTTGTGTAAACGCAAAGAAAGGGCGTGTCAAATTGTCTGCTCTACGACGGCTTTTTTCTTTTGCCGTCGTCCAGCAGATGGTGTCTGTAGTTAGTTACTGACTATGGCTTTAATTTTTCGGATTAAATCAAAATCCGTTTTGCAGCAATAGTTACCATAGTACAGTTTGGCTTTTTGCTCTAACCTATCGAGACGGAGCAGGCAGTACAAACCAGCAAAGAAACCGCGATCAGGCAGCATCCAATAAATTTCCCAACTCTACGCATAACCGTTTCCTCACTGAACGAAAGTAAGGAACATGGCAAGCGCAACAATTCCCACCATCAGCAACGCCCAAAACGCGCTGATTGCCGTAGATACGATATTGATAACGCTGCGGCTTTCCCTGCTCCGCACACATACCACCGAAAGAATCAGGCCCAGCAGAACAAAAACGATATTGGCTCCGGCCCAAGCGGTTCGGACTCCGTCCGACAGCGAAAGGTGCAGAAGCGATGGGACAAGAGCCGCCAGCGGTAGTATGCTCACAATGAGCGCAGCGATACTAACTGATTGAAGTTTTTTCTTTTCCATAGTTTTACCTCATTTCTTTTTTCCCAAATTGGGTGACAGCCAGCGCGAAAAACAGGCCAAACACTACAATCGCGCACGGCAGGAACGGAAATACCGAAAAAGCGGCGTCGGAAGTTTCTGCTGTAAAGTCATGGAGAGAGCAGGAAACGAGATAACCGCTGTAACAATACGGGTAAGCGATCCACAGCGGCGTATTCGCAACCAATACACCGGGAATCACAAGCAGCAGATTTAATCCCACAGAAAGAAGCGGCTTTTCAAACAACACAGTGATGACCCACATAGCCGCAATGCACGGCAGCATAGTCAGAAACAGCCCCAAGCACCATTTCAGAAGATATAGGATTGGCAGGGTTTCTGTTACTCCCATTGTCTGTGTCGCAATCAACCCAGCGATTACAAATACGACAAGAAACACCACCATCTCCATAAACAGATAAAAGGTAAGCACACAGAATTGGGCAATGGATAATGCGCAGCGGCTGACCGGCAGCGCCAGCATTTTCAGAATCCCGTTATTTCCTGTTTCTCGTCCTGCGATCATCACGCAAACCACGATCATGCTGAATGGAAGCAGATAGTAGGCGTAAACAAGCGCACTTTGAATAAACATGGCAGCCCACGCATTGGTGTATTCCGGTGTAAAGTAGTTACTCAAATACGCAACCCCGGAAACCACCACCAATAAAGGTGCAATGAAAATCAGGGGTACGATTTTGGAGCGTTTTACTTTCATAAACTCGATTTTGAGTAAATCCAAAAAGCTCATTTCTTATTATCCCTCCTTACTCGTAGCGTCTGTACTTCGCCAGCCACAAGCCCACAGCAAGGAACAACAGTGTTTCCACCAAAGCGACAAGGGCAACCGTCGAATCAGGCTGGGCGCTCATGGCTACTGCTGGTTTCAAAATAATCACAAAAGGATGCACCAGCAAAAGCGTCAGCCCCGAATTTGCAAGGGCCATACCACTCAGAAAACCGGCAACACCAATTCCAAGCGGCCCCCACATATTTTCAAAGCGCGAGGAAATCAACAGCATAAACGACAGTACCGGCATGGATGTGAGAAAAGAGTATCCGGCAAAGCGTACCAGCGTACCCATCTCAAATGCTCCGTCCGGCAAGTCCGTCATTCCAATCTGTGCAAGTGCCAGGTTTTGCAGCACGATTGCAACCAAAAACATGACCGTCAGAATCAGAAATTTGCACAGATACATGGCCGGGACGCTGACGGGAAGCATATACATCTTCTTTACGGCACTTCCCTTAAATTCCATGTTGTAGATCATGCAGGTAGCAACCACGATACCGAACAGATTCAGCACCATAATCATGCCGTAGAGCTGGGTCAACAAGACATCCATCGGGGCCAGCGGCAGATTCAGAAGTGTGTCTTTCCGCACAATGAAATTGACAAATGCGTAGGCGGATCCCAAGACACCAACGGCCAGCAGCACGGGAATCACGCCGGTTCGCTTTTCTTTCCGAAGTTCGATTGCCAGCGTTTTCATAATTTTGCCCTCTGCTTTCTGTCCATGTTATCTTTCTCAACCATAGAAAGGAACACATCTTCCAGATTGTCCGCAGCGAAGCCGGATTGCAGGGCGTATTGACGCAGATCATTCATGCTTCCCTCAAACAGCAGCCGCCCGTGGTTGAGAATCCCAATGTCATCTGCAATCAATTCGATTTCAGACAGCATATGGGACGAGATCAGCACCGTGCAGTCGTAAAGGCTGGGCAAGGATTTTACCAGATTGCGGATTTCGTGGATACCAGACGGGTCAAGACCGTTTGTGGGTTCGTCCAGAATCAGAATCGGCGGACGCCCCAAGAGTGCCCCGGCAAGGCCCAAGCGTTGCTTCATTCCCAGCGAATACTGTTTTGCCAGCCGGTCGCCAAACTCGGTCAGCCCTACCAGTTCCAGAGCATCTTCCACATCAGCTTTCGGCAGTCCCAAAATACGGCGGATAATGTCAAGATTTTCCCGCCCGGTGAGATTTGCGTAGAAAGACGGCGCTTCGATGAAAGAGCCGATCTCTTTGAGAATGGCAATCCGATCCTGCGGAAACTGTTTCCCATCAATGGTAAAGCTGCCTTTTGTGGGAGCGGTCAACCCCAACAGCATTTTCATGGTAGTGGATTTGCCTGCCCCGTTCGGGCCAAGAAAACCATAAATGCTGCCCTTGCGAATATGAAGCGAAACATGATTGACCGAAGTGAAGTTCTTATATTTCTTGGTCAAATGTTCCGTTGTAATGATATAGTCCATAGAAACATCTCCTTTCGATGCTTCTATGGTACAACTTCAACCTGACATCTACATTCTCCCGTCCTTACTTTTACCTTACTTTTCAAGGAACAAGAACGCAGAATGGACAGCCCATGATATAATAGAAACAAATAAAATCAGATTGGAGAAACTGCTATGGATAATTCCTTTTTACATACTAAAAGGCTCCTGTTGGTAGATGATGAACAGGAACTATTGAAAATGGTTTCAGATATATTGAAAGATGCAGGATTTGAAACTGTCCTTACCGCAATGACGGTCAAAGAAGCTATTTTGACCGCAAAAGAGGAAACTCCCGATTTAATTGTTTTGGACGTCATGCTGCCGGATGGGGATGGCTTTTCTCTGATGCAGCATTTCCGCACTTTTACCAATGTGCCGATCATTTTCTTAACAGCAAAGGACGAAGCAGCAGACAAATTATCGGGATTGGGGCTTGGTGCAGATGACTACATTTCTAAGCCCTTTATGCCGCAGGAACTGTTACTGCGTATCTATGCGGTACTGCGGCGAACCTACAAAGAGGATTCACCGCTGCTTGTTTTGGATGGATGTACGATTGATTTCAGTCGGGCCGAAGTCCATAAGGGCAGCGATATTATTTCCCTGACAGCCAAAGAACATACTTTACTTGAAACGCTCGCCCGTAATGCTGGAAAGATTGTTACCGTAGATGCGCTTTGTGAAGCCCTCTGGGGGGATAATCCTTTTGGCTACGAAAACAGCCTCAATGCTCATGTCCGGCGCGTCCGGGAAAAGATTGAAACCGATCCATCAAAACCCGTGTCCCTAATAACCATTAAAGGATTAGGCTATAAGCTGATAGCAAGGAAGTGATGTCATGAAATCATTCGGAAGTTATATATCTAAATATCTTGTGTCGTTCGTTGCCTTTATTCTGATATTGCTTTTTCTTAATGCAGTAGTATTCGGTCTGACTTTTCAAAAGATTGTGACCGAGGATTATGGCGATTCATCCCCGCAAGCCATGTTGGAAATGACTGCTACCGCCGCTACGCCGGAACAATTATCGGATGAGGCGGTGCAAATGCTCCGACAGAATCATATTTGGGCGATCTACTTGAACACAGATGGTCAATGTTATTGGTCGGTTGATTTGCCGGACAATGTGCCGAAAAATTACACAATTCAAGATGTCGCACTATTTTCAAAAGGGTATATTGAGGATTACCCGGTTTTTATTTGGAACACCGATGATGGGTTGTTGGTGCTGGGCTATCCCACAGACAGCTACACAAAACTCACCAGCAATTACTATTCCATTGCAGCACTTCAACGACTCCCCATCTTTGTGCTGGGGATGCTTGGCTTGGATTTGCTGTGCCTCTTTTCAGCCTATTACTTTTCCAAACGCAGAATCATTCACAATACCGAACCGATTGTGTCCGCTGTGGAAACTTTGGCAGACGGAAAGCCAGTTTCACTTCATATCAGCGGAGAACTATCGGAAATTGCAAGCAGTGTAAACAAAGCTTCTTCCATTTTGAATAGGCAAAATGAAGCGCGGGCGAACTGGATCAGCGGCGTTTCCCATGACATCCGCACACCTCTCTCTATGATTATGGGGTATGCGGGCCGTATTGCAGAAAGTAAAGCTGCCAGCAAGAGCATCCGTGAACAGGCGGAAATAGTACGGAAGCAAAGTGTAAAAATCAAAGAGCTGGTGCAGGATTTGAATTTAGTATCGCAGTTGGAATATGAGATGCAGCCGCTTCATAAAGAGATGGTTCGCTTATCCAAACTACTGCGATCCTATATAGCAGACCTGTTGAATGCAGGAATTTCCGATAGCTACAACATCGGAATTAAAATCACTCCTGACGCCGAAAATGCTGTGTTGGAATGTGATGCCAGATTGATTTCGCGGGCTGTAAACAACCTTGTCCAGAACAGCATGAAACACAACCCACAGGGCTGTGAAGTCTGCCTTTCGCTTACAGCATCGCAAAACCATCTTATCTTGGCGGTTACGGATAACGGAACGGGTCTGTCTGCTGAAAAGCTGCAAGAGCTGGAAGAAAAACCGCATTATATGGAAAGCACAGATGAACGGCTTGATTTAAGACATGGGCTTGGATTGCTGATTGTCCAACAAGTCGCCATAGCTCATAACGGCAATTTCAAACTTACTAATGTTTTCCCGAAAGGGTGTGAAGCTACTTTAATATTCCCGTGGTTAACGGGTGAACCGAACAGAGGTGGGGAACGGCAGCGGCAGACAATTGGAGTATCTCCGAAATAATGGCACCAAGAACAGCCATTATTGTACTGAATTACACGGAACGATAATGCCGATGCAATGTTATACGTGCCCGGGAGGAGCAATGCTTTTTTAACTGATGTAGATCATGCGAGCTTTGAAAAAGCAAACAGGACACGGTAAATTAACCTCCAATCGGCTACCGTGTCCCTGCAAGTCGTCATAGGTTTGTGTAAACGCAAAGAAAGGGCGGCTCTGAAAATCAAAGCCGCCGTTCCAAATGGGCGTGTCACATTGTATGCTTTACGACGGCTTTTTTTCTTTTACCGTCGTCCGGCAGAATGTTATTCGATGTTCATTTCTATATTTCCGGTGAAATCTTCACATTCAATCCCTATATAGTTTCCACCATCGGGAAGCGTAATTGTATCGCTATAAGTTCCGGTTGTTTCAATCAAAGTGACTGCTTCATCAGCTCCAGAAATCCAAAATACTTTTGCAGTTCCCTCCGTAACCTCCAGCGCGCAGTCAATAGACAGATCCTTACCAGCTTCACGCTTTATGGAAGTTCCGCCGAACAAATACTCTGTATCTGAAAAATCCTCATAGTTGGCTGTATAGCTTCCAGTATAATCATCAATTCCTTTTTCTTTCGTACCTTGTAAGGATGAATTTCCAGTAAGCGCTATGGAACCAGCAGACTGAACAATATTGTTATACTGATCGAGAACTTCATCTTTTGTGCAACCTGAAAGCACAGAAGCACCCAATAGCATCAGGCATAATGATAAGACTATTTTCTTCACAGCTATCACCTTCCTTTCCTGCGTATAGCACGCTTTTCTTTTCCCTTGGCATTTGTCTGTTTACGGGATTTTATTTCTTTTTTGTTACTGGACATCAGTAACAACAGCACAGTCCAAAGAACCATGATACCAACCCCAATAACCGCCAACAAAAGATTTGATGATGTGGTTGTTCCAGCATATTCACTCATGTCAAATCCTACTAAAATCAGCGCAGCAGAGAAAGGATAGATGCTGGCAAAGATACCACCTTTGAAAAACAACATGCTGTATCCAAGGAAGAACGCCAGAATGGAACCGCCCAGATATGCCCCTCGGATCTGCCCAAAAATCAGAATCAGCGGCATACAGACCAAATAGGTCGTCAGAGCTGCTAACACGATCTGCGTACCTCCATGAAAAAACACTTCCGCTGTCAATCCCGATAATCCAACCGTCAAACCAGTAATCAAGGTAATGCCAACGCTGTATATTCCCAGCAGAACTGCAAGCATACCGACTAAAAGTAACTTAGCTCCCAACATTTTCGGTATAGAAACAGGAATTGTCATGATGTTTTTCAGTGTATCATGAGTGGATTCTCTGTCTATAAGCCATCCTCCGATCATTACCAGTGAAATTGGAAGGAATATCTGAGTGTTTCCCCAAACAACATTTTCAAATAGTGCAGAAAAATCATAGTTTGGATTTCGGTACTCCGCCTCCATAATCAACTGGCTTCCATATTGCACCAAAGGACAAAGTGCAAGCGCTACCAACCCTACCAAAAGGATTTGGCACCGGCGCAGTTTCAATAATTCCGATTTTAATAAGTTCCACATAGTCACACCCCCTTAGATTTCCTGACGCCGGTAAACAAATGCAATCAGCGCAAGAAATACAATGGCTTCTACAATAATCACACCAAATACCTGAACACTATTCAGAAAATACGGACTGACCCGTTCCAACAAATCTGCCAACTCCGCACTGGTCTGGCTTTGGTCATAAAATTGAAATGTCCAGCGGAAGGCCAGCGGTCCCGGGAACAGGGTTCCTATGTTCAAACCAAAAGGCTGTGTAAGAAACATATCGTTCATGGAAAGGATATAATTCGCAATCGTATAGAAAAAGGTAATCACAACAGACACGATATAGTTTTTATTAAGAAGAATAACGAGCAGAATGCAGGGAAGTGCGCCAACCCACATAATCAACCCTTCTTCAATCCCAACGCCAAACAAGGTCAAAAAACCAACCGGCTCCCAACCCTGAAACAACAAAACCGCAAGGTTTACCAATCCTCCAACTGCCATAAAGCCAACGGCAAACAACAGTAAAACCAGCATTTTGGACAGCATTAGCTTGGTTCTATTTACCGGTATGGTAACAAGGTTTTTCAGTGTGTCATTATCGAGTTCCTCAAACAACAGATTCGAAGCCAGTATCACAAGAAGTGGCATCAAAAACAAATATGCACTAAGTTGGAATAGGCTGGACATCACTCCATTTACAGCATCCACATCAGTGTTTACATCTGCCAGAAAGAAAGCATAAGCCAATGGCATGAAAACAGAAATCAGTAGGGAAATAAATATCAATGGCTTCCGTTTCAATTTCAAAAATTCGCATTTGATTAGTTTAAGCAATTCCCTCGCCTCCAGTCACCCGCTTGAAGTAATCTTCAAGGCTTTCTTCACAGGTATGGGCTTCTGATACCTCCAATCCGTTTTCTACAAAAGCGGTTACAATTTTTTCGACAGGTAAATCAAGATTATGTAAGCGTAAATTATGGTCGTCCTGTATAGAAAAATTGTTTTCATGGAAAGTACGTTCCAAAAGTCTTGCCGCCTGTGCGGTATCGGAAACGGTAAAGCGAATATGCTTGCTGCTTTTTGCTTCCAGTTCCGCAAGGCTTTCTTCTTCCAGTAATGCTCCGCGGTTGATAATTCCAATATCATCAGCCAATAGAGAAATTTCTGAAAGGATATGACTTGAAATTAAAATTGTTTTCCCTCGCGCGTCACAAAGCTCACGAATAAAGGAACGTACTTCTGCGATACCGATAGGGTCAAGTCCATTGATAGGCTCGTCTAAAATTAAAAGTTCCGGGTCGTGCATGACTGCAAGGGCAATCGCCAACCGCTGCTTCATACCAAGAGAGTATTGCGAAAACAGCTTTTTATCCTTGTAAGGAAGCCCGACCAAATCCAGAGCGTCCTTGATTGCATGGCTGTTCGGCACTCCCCGCAGAGTAGCAAAAATACGCAGATTTTCCGTTGCGGTCAAATTCGGATAAAAGCCGGGGGACTCAATTAGACTGCCAATGCGGGGGAGCAACTTCTTTTCATTCCCTTGCAAAGACTTTCCCCAGATTTTGACCTCCCCGGAAGTCGGCTTCGTTAAGCCCAACAGTATTTTCATGGTAGTGGTTTTTCCGGCTCCGTTTCTGCCCAGCAGACCGTAAATTTTCCCACGCTTCACATGGATATTTAAGTCAGCCACACTCTTTTGTGAGCCGTATTGCTTCGTCAGATTTTTTGTTTCAATGATATAATTTGTATCCATATTCAAAACCTCCTGTTCTGTAAGGTATTCTATCATGCCAACCTTGCATTAACCTTGTCGCAACCTTGCATTAACCTTGCAATTAAGGAATGAATTGCAATGCAAATCCTATTCCGCTACTTCTCAATCCGTTTGGGGATTGAGAAGGTTCCCATGCCATTTTCTAAAAGACTTCTGAAAATAAGTAAGGCTCCCGCCATAAAGACGGGAACCCGCTTAAATTTCCAAAGGAAAAAGCAAAGTAAATTCCGTTCCTTTTCCCGGTACACTTTCAACTGTTATGCTCCCACCCATCTTTTCTACAAGCTGATGGACAATAGAAAGACCAAGACCGCTGCCTTTGTCAGACCGTCCTTTGTCACACTTATAGAGCCGTTCAAAAATGTGTTTCAAATCTTCCTTCTCAATTCCCACTCCATTATCCGCAAGCAGCAGCTCCATGTTATTTTCCTTCTTTGACAGGGCAATTTTGATTTTGTCTGCATGGCTGTGAGCGATTACATTTTGAATGAGATTATTGATGATCCTCATATAGCTGTCCATATCCAATCTTACCCGGATAGGCTGTTCGGGAATATCAATGTCATAATCGACCTGCTTATCTTCAAAAATCGGTATCCAGTCGATTAGGATATTTCTTGTCAGCTCTGCAGCTTCAACGATCTGGATCTCCAAAGCAAACTCGTTAGAATTTAACTTGAACCAGTCAAAGAGTACATCAATATATTCTTTCAGATCATGGGCTTTCCGGCGGGCGGTTTCAATATAATCATCCCGGTCTTTTCCTGTGACCAGTCCTTTGTGTGCAGCGTCAAGATACCCAATCAGAGTAGTAAGGGGCGTTCGCACATCATGGGAAAGGCTCGTCATAAGCTGGCGGTTGGTTTCTTCCGTCTGCCGTACAGTTGAAAGTCTGCTTTCATAGGCCACAACGATCTCGTTGATTTCATAAGCAAGAGGTGCTGTCAGTTCATTTGTTGCAGATAGAATACGCCGGTTGCCATTTCCGTTTTTCACATCAACCAGCACATCGGTCATTTCTGCTATTTGTTTTTTTACACGCCGAACGAGAACGATGGAAGTCAATACAGCCACAACAACAATCACAACGGATAAGAATACGATGATTTCCATGCTGGCTACACCTCCTTATTAAACCGATATCCAATCCCTTTGACCGTTTGTATATACTTTGGGCTTGAAGAATTGACTTCTAATTTTTTACGAAGCCGACTGATAATCGCCATAATGTTACTGTCATCATAGAAATATTCTTCGCCCCATACTTCCTCATAAATCTGCTGTTTTGTCAAAATTTTCCCTTGATGTTTTGCACAGTACAGGAGTAAATCAAATTCCTTTGGGGGCAGTTCAAAAGTGCCGTTTGATGTAGTAACAGAACGATTTTCAAGGTCAATCTGCAGTCCGTTAAAATTTAGCTTTTGTATGGCTCCGGCTTGCTGATTAAAGCGAGTGTAGCGGCGTATAAGAGACGCAATACGGGCAATCAGTTCGTCCATATCAAACGGTTTTGTCAGATAATCGTCCGCCCCGGCTCGTAAGCCCCGTACTTTAGAAATGCTGTCATTTTTAGATGTAAACATCAAAATCGGTAAGCTGTACTCCTTGCGAATTTCTTCCAGCGTTTCAAAACCATCCATTCCGGGCATCATCACATCCAGCACTACAAGCTGGTATTCCTGCTCTTTTAATTTTTGTAAACCCTCTTTTCCGGTATTACAAAAATCAGCTTCTATGTTTTCTGCTTGTACGCTACGTTTAATCAATTCACACAGTGCTTTGTCATCATCTATAATCAAAATCCTATTCATGATGCAACTCCTTCCTTTGGGATATAATCATTTCTACATCCTCCACACTAACATTAGTGCCTTTTATGGTAGCATCTGGATCCATAGTAGCTCTGGCATCCAGACCAACCATTGCCGCCACTAGCATTCCACCTTTTAATATAAACTGGTTTTTATACTCTGATAAAGAAATTCGTTCTAAAAAACGTTCCATCATATAATTCCGCTTCAAAATCTGTGCATCTGCGGATTTTTTCTTTGACATATTACGAATTAAATCCTTTAATTGTCTTGCCGTTGTTATCATCTAAAGTAACACCTCCAAATATGGTCTAAGTATGTTTTCAACATGAAACATAGCTGCGTATTTCATAAGCATCCGCAAGTTTTTATCCTTACATTTTGCATATTGCTTTAATGCATCTTGGAAGACCTGCATTTCAATATTTTTCCTGCTGCGAAGCAGATCGCAAATCGTTCTCTCCATATCATAAACCGGAACTGAATGTCCAAATGATGTCAGCATAGTTGTGATCCCTATTTCATGTAAATCCTTTTTTACTGTATACACTTGAAAACCGTCTTCCTGCAAACGGCTTGGATTATATCCAGTTCTTACTGTTATGGTGTATTTCAAAGGCTCTCTGTCCGTTAAATCATGAAAAAACAATGCAGTTTCGTGAGAAAATACAGCTTGACCACAACGCAAATGCAAAAGAAACATCGCATCTGTCCACGTATCAGGTGATACATACACACCATGAGAAGCTTGCTCTAATCCTCGTTCCTTCACATAGGCATAAAACACAGACTTGCTAATTCCATTATTTAGGACTTGAAATGTCTGAATTGTCCCTCCACATTCACGCAATAACAAATCTAATTTTTCAAATTGAGTCATATATTCTCTCCTTTCATGCTAATATGATAATACACATTAGCATGAAAGTAAATATAAGTAATAGCAGTTAAAATTATAAATGTTCTTACTACTATTGGAACGGTTTTTATTGTTATTTTTTTAAGTTTACTTGCGATTGCAAATATGTAATCATCTTAAGGGAGAAAAGCGGTTAGTCTATACGATTGACTGCTTTTTTCATACCCAGAAAGGAGTGATTGATTTATGCGTATGAAAAAAGGACTTATGATAAATTATCAAATCTAAGTCCTTTTCAATCCATTTGAAATATAGAAAATATCATTTCAAATCATTATCATTTTTTACATATTCCAGAATATCTCCGGGTTGGCAATCTAATGCTTCTGATGCGGACGAAGCTCTATTTCCGGATTCATTCCTGGGAAAGTTAAATGACTGCCATCCATATTCACGGGGGCGGATGCTGTTAAATCGTTCATTGTACACTTTTACCAGCCTCTCTCGTCTCTGCTGGTCTTTAAAAATCCAGTCTTTAAATGCTACTTTCATTGCATCCTGCTTCTGTGATGCCAGCATGGTTTCTTTCTTATTAAGGACACGGTTCTCATCACCATTTTCATTCACACTCTATTTTATATCCTTGGAACCCATAGAAGCCGCCCATCCAGCCTGAATCCTTTGTATTACGCTTCCATCCCGTGCATCGATCGTAAGGAGTGGAACACCTGCATCATCCATCGTCACGTCTCCTATGACCGGTCCATCCTCCCCATTTCCGTACTCATACTCTGGCTCTTTGGATGTCCAGGTTCCATAAAAATCCCACACCGGGATCAGGACTGCTTCGGTATCGCTGCCTTCACTGTCTGGCATGCACATATAACCCAGCTGTACCTTTGTTATGGTTATCTCCGCACTCTGTGCATCAATGGACGGATAACGGTAGTGGCTTCCTCCATCGACAGAGATCAGCCGATTCTTGTCTTCTGTCATGACCTGCAAAGTGATCGTTTTTTCAAAGATATCCTTGACCTCATCAAAAGGAAGTAGGAACAGCCTTTCATCGGAAGCATTCGATGCTTCTATGGGATTTCGGTGCAGAAAACTCTGAAGTGTCCCACTGCAAAAGTCCATCGTCAGTACTTCATTTTCCCATCCTTCAGACTGTCCTTCATGAAGTGTTCCATCTTCGTTTTCCCATTCAAGAGCCTGCTCATTAACAGGCAGAGAGGTTTCCCTCACATAATTAACCGGAACCCCGTCTATCATCCGTTCAAAAATGAAATCATCTTTTTCCAAGGTAGTGCTT
The DNA here is from genome assembly GCF_004167315.1 of Blautia sp. aa_0143. NCBI lineage: Bacteria > Bacillati > Bacillota > Clostridia > Lachnospirales > Lachnospiraceae > Blautia > Blautia sp. aa_0143. The sequence goes on along the minus strand of NZ_RCXU01000002.1, from coordinate 34,615 downwards.
CCTTCAGTAAGTGCTTTTGAGGAACTTTCAAATATCTCCCAGTTTCCGGACACAAGACCTGAAACCTTCTCCTTTGCTTCCTTTTCAGATACTTTCTCGCTTCCTGCCTTTATATAATTTTGAAAGCGTTCTTCCCTTTCTTTTTTCTCACTCGATTCCAGGGTCATGTCTCCACAATCGTCAAAGATAAACTTCGCTATCCCAAATCCGAGTTCCTCCACATCCGATACCTGCTCACTCTGTGTATAAGAATACCGATAGGTCAGTCCATCTACTGTATATGTCCCCGCCTGTTCGTTCTCATTCTTCTCTTCCTGCATGGGCTGTCCTTTTCCGAATGTGTCTTTTATTTTATTCTGTTCTTCTTCAGGAATCGCCACCCTTTTTACTTTTTTTAAACAGATTGCATCTACATCCGGGACTTTTACCGGTGCATCCGCTGTCAGGGTAAAATTCATCGGGGTTTCTTTATCCTCCCGGTCCGCTGATCTTAGATCTGCTTGGATTGTTGTCTGGTATGTTTCCGGTGCCTGAACCTGTTCGGCAACGATTTTCTGAACTGTCTCCTTTTTCTCTTCTTTTTTCTGTTCTGTCTGATCCTTTTCTTCCACAACAGCAGACTGGACAATACGGTCACATCCGGATAATGTCAAAAGATTCATACACAGAACGGCTCCCATAAACATTTTTATTTTCTTCATCCTTTTTCCATCCTTTCCTTTCGGTATTAAAAAAGGTACCCTCTTCTTATGAGAAAAGAGTACCATATTGCTTTGCCGATGTATTCATCAAGATGTAAACAAATTGTAAATCAGAAGATGGCTCTTACCGTGGTCCCCTCTCTCTGTCTGCTTTCGATTTTCAAGCATCCGCCATGGATTTCAGCCACCTTCACACAGAGTGCCAGCCCAAGTCCGGATCCGCCTTCTTTTCGGCTTCGTGATTTGTCCACCATATAGAATGCATCTGTGATCTTTCCCAGTTCTTCCTCCGGGATCCCCATTCCGGTATCCGACACCTCAAAGATCTTTTTTCCAGCTTTCTCATAAGCCTTTACCCAAATGCTTCCACCGGCATCCGTAGCCTTTAGGGCATTGTCGATCAGGTTTATCAGAAGGCTTTCCATCAAGGCCGGATCCATTTTCATGGAAAAGGCTTCACATTCCATCTTGAGGTGCACCGCTTTCTTTTCTGCCTGTTCTTTTTCCATGTCTATGACATGGTTTAAAAGGTCACCTGCCATGGTCATTTCCATCTGTATGGCATGGTTCTGATAAAGCCCCAGCATCTGTAGCATCTTCCCAGAAAGAGCCTCCAGGCGCTTTCCCTCCCGGTTGATATGTTCCAGTGCCCGGTCTTTCTGTTCATCTTTCAGCTTTACATGGCGCAGGGTATCCGAATACCCGATAATGGACGTTAACGGGGTACGCATTTCATGGGAAAGTGCCCCCATGAGTAGCTCCTGTTTCTCTGCCACTTCCTGTAACTTCTCCATCTGTTCCACAGTTCTTCGCATCATCATATAAATAAAAAGGCCGGCGATCAGGAACACAGCCAGATAAATTCCCAAAAACCAGACAGCGGTCTGTCTCAGCTCTGCAAAAAGCCCTGTGACTTCCCGGACAGAGAGGACTTCGTATCCTTCCGGTCTGGATAATGGTTCCAGCTGGAGAAGGAGGTATTTCTGTCCCAGTTTCTGTATCTTGTAGGCATACGGATCTCCTTCATCCTTTAAGCCTAAGTTTTCGAGCCCCACCACTTTATAATCTGTCAGGTTTTCAATGACGGCATTGCTTTTTCGGTCGATCAGGGCCATGCCTTCCCCACAGCATCGTTGAAATTGAAATCCCATATAGGCCTTCTTTCCAGTCTCGGACATCTGCTCATATTTGCTGTTATCCCAAAATTGTTCCAGGAGTATCTTACCATTTTCCAGCTGTCTTCCGTAGGTCTCTGCAGCATTATTGAGGCTTCGTTTTCCTGTGATATAAAGACTTAGCGTTCCCACTGGAATCAGGGCACATAATAGCGTTACCAGCATAAGAAGTACCGTTCGTTTCCACAGCTTCATCCTTATTCCTCCAGACGGTATCCAAGTTTCGGGATCGTCCTGATCTCATCATAAAGTTCCAGCTTTTTTCTGAGCTGTCCGATATGGACATCCACCGTCCTGCTTTCTCCCAGGTAGTTTTCTCCCCAGACCCGTTTTAACAGTTCTTCCCTTCCAAGCGCAATGTTCTTATTTTGCAGGAGCAGCACAAAGAGGTCATATTCCATTGGCTTTAGGCTTACCGGAAGCCCGTCTTTGTAGACCTGATGGCTTTGCATGTCCACCAGGATGTTCCGGACCGTTAAGACTTTCTTGGCCCGTCCCGTCCTCTCCAGCACCTTCTCAATGCGTACCAGAAGTTCCAGCATCTCAAAAGGTTTTACCATATAATCTTCTGCACCCAGTTTCAGCCCCTTTACCTTGGAAGCCACATCATCCTTTGCAGTCAGGTAGAGCACCGGAAGCTCCTTCTTTTTGAAATCCTCCATCAGTGCAAATCCGTCTTTTCCCGGCAGCATGATATCCACCACTGCCAGGTCCGCGTCCTCCTGCCATAAGAGCAGCCTCTGGGCTTCTTCCCCATCATACGCTGCCACAGTCTCATACCCTGCTGCCTCCAGGTTCATGCACAGCAATTCTGAAATTGCACGGTCATCTTCTATCACCAAAATTTTATTTTTCATTCCCGCTGCCACCTCTAACGTTTTTCTATAGTATAGTTTTTTATATCCCAAGTCTACATTGCATTTGATCTTGCTTTCTCATCATTTATACGCATCAGGGCACGATAATGTGACCAGCTCAATTCAGGGCACAGTGTGTCTCGAATTAGAAAAGTACAATAAAACTGAAATTATAGATTTTTGTCTCTTTTCTTTTTTGCCATTACGAATCCTAACATTAAAATCAAGTTCATAAACAGTACAACTATGCTACCTTCAATTTTACAGCTGCCACCCGACAAAATTGAATTTCCACTAATTACCATGTTGAACAAATGCGGATAATCTTCTGCTAATGATACTCCACCCAAAATAATTGCACCAACTCCATTCCATAAAAAATGGATTACAATCGGAGCAACTAAGGATTCCGTATATTCCAAAACTGCTGTCACGAAAAGACTCATCGTTATAACGTTTAGTACAGGAAGTATTCCTGCCTCAAAAGCCCCACCATGTGCAAATGTAAATAATCCGGTAGATATAAGGACAGCGACAACGATGTTGTAATTATTTTTTATCATCTGATACAAGTAACCACGAACTAACACTTCCTGCATAACGCTATTGATAAAAGCTGAAAATAACCATAACCAAAGCATAGAAATTTGGTTTCTGCCATCAATATGTATGACCCCTGTTAAAGATAATATCACAACAGATACTCCTAACCAAATAGCTCCTGTGATACACCCAAGTACGATATTATAAACAGGTTTTCCAGTCAGATATAATCGTATGTTTCTTTTATCTATTAACCAGAAAATAATTGTAAAACCAATAACTGACAATAATGGAATCAATTCTGCCCAAAATCTCCAGACTGCCGCACTTTTTGTATCTGGTATAGGCAAAATTGAAACACATATAGCCCAGCCTACAAAAAAGGCAAACGTTTTTAATGATACCAATAGTGAACTACTCGGCAACTGAGTTATCAGAGCATCTGAAATCTGGCGGGATACTGCCTTTTTTCAGGGTGCGTCCATGACACCAATACTGCTTGCCTTTCGGCTATGCAGCTACTTTTATTATTTCTGGATTTTTTAGTCCGGTTACGGACAGTTCTTTCTGCTTTCCGGATACGGAAAGATATTTCCGCAGGATATTAAATGCTCCTACTGCATCTGCATTGTATCTTACTCCATCAGTTATATACATGCCCCGTTCTTTTCGGTTTGATGCTTCTGCATATCTTTTTGATACTTCCGGTGATAATGGGCTGCACTGGCTGGTATAGCTTTCCTCTTGTTTTATCAATGGAATCCCATACAGTTTCAGCTTATATTCCAGCATGATATACAGCTTATTATACGGCAGGCTGTGAAGCTTCTGGTTGGTCTTATGCCCCATATCTTTTTCTTTGCGGATATTTCGCATGTCTCCCACAACCACACAGCGGATATCTTCTTTTCTGCAGTATTCTGCAATCCATCTGGTCACTTTGTGAAGATAATCCTTTACTGCATTCTGCTTTTTCCTGTAAAATCTCCGGATATGTTTCGATGATTTTGGATATTTTATTCCTCTTTCCGATTGCTGCGCATACCATACTGACTGCACTCTGGCGATTTCTTTATTAAAATACCTTTCCAATGAAAGATATTTTCTTCCAAGGATAAAAGTCCTGCCATTTTCGGAATCATAACAGGTCATCAGATTATGAAGTCCCAGATCAACAGATAAATAATGTTCATTCTGAGAGAGCTGCTCTGGTTCTTCAATCTCATAGATAACAATAAGGTCGCATTTTCCGTTTTCCGGTGGATAGATTCGCAGCTGTTTTATATGATCCATGTCCCTGAAAATCTTATTTTCAAGATATAGAAATTTTTCATGGATCCCATATGTTTCTTCCATGTAGCTTTTCAGATCCTTTGGCAGAGACAGCCGCAGCTGGTCCGAACCTTTCTCATGCCGGAGCCCCATCTGCATGTATGTGACCGGTATATTTCCCTGTTTAAAATGAGGTGGATTTGGATCTTTGATCCCTCCGGTCTTTTTAAGGACATAAAAGGATCTCCATGCTTTGTCCAGCTGCTTGCAGGTCTCCTGTGCTGTCTGTGACGGAAGCTGTTTATACCACAGATTTCCTTTATGTGCTTTTTTCTGGTAATACCAGTCAGGATACTTTTCCAGTCCCAGTTCTTTATAATGGTGACGTTCGTAGTTACAGATATTCCAGAGTTTGGATGCTGCATAACACATATGCCCTATGATATTGGAATATTCCGGCCGGATTTTTACAGATGTTCTGTGTGACAGCAGCATTCCTCTTCCCCCTTCAGACAGTTATGCGGACCGCTATTCACAGTCCGTCTTAAATCAATACGACTTGCTCTGATGTTCAATATAACGGCGGATATTTTCCTCAGATACAGATCCGATTGTTTCCACATAATAGGAATGATTCCACAGCTCTCCCTTCCATAGCTGGTTTCTTATTTCCGGAAAACGTTCGAACAGTTTTCTGCCGGTGATCCCCTTCAGATACTTGACAATTGCTGTTATGGACAGCTTTGGCGGAGCTGATACAAAGCAATGGACATGGTCACCTTCACCACATTCGAATAGATGAACGGTAAACCCCTTATCCTCAGCAATCTGCTGCACCAGTTCCTGAAGGTATTCCTCAATTTCTGGGTTTAATATCTTCCGCCGGTATTTCACCGACCACACCATATGGTAGTTGATATTACATACACAAGTCCTGTAATGTATTAGATTTTCTTTCATACATATAGTATAACATGATGAGCGGAAATACGCAACAAAAAATCAAACATATTTTCGATTGATTATATGCCAGTTATGGCATTAATATCAAGGGAGATTATTATATTATCAGATTATTTCAATGTGCAGCCATGCACACTCCTGCGCTTTCATCTCGGTAATTGAATTGCCGAGGATTCCCGCTTATTGTCCTAATTTCTTCATGTAATATTTTCCTCTACAATCCTGATTTTCTTAATTTCACAAACTTGAATCCGTCGATTCCTTTCTTGTCTAATCTGTTAGCAATTTATCCAACAGCATCTGCCTGTTATTTATGAACATTTCTGTTACCCGATAGCTCTCTGTTTCTTCATATTCGCATAAATGTATTCGTCCATCATCAAAACAATAGATATCTGCATCAGGTATTCCTAACAAAATTGGCGAATGCGTAACTATAATAAACTGTGCTCCCTCTTTTGCACAACTATATATTTGCATCAACAATGTAAGCTGTCTCTGTGGGGATAATGCAGCTTCCGGTTCGTCAAAAAGATACATCTGTAAAATTCTTTGCAAATCTGGAACAGCTCCTGCACTTTCCCACTTAGATACTGCCTGTCTGGATACGCCCAACTGATTGGCTAGTTCTTCCGGTAACAAAATGTCAATAGTTTTTTAATCACTTTTTTCAAAAAGGCAAAAAAAAATAGAACGTATAGATTATTTCCATACGCTCTATCTCATATTTCATATTAAATTTTTGAATTCTACAAACTGGATTTTCTGCATTACTCATCATCCTTAATCATATATAACAAATTATTATATCCTGACTGCACAAGTAATTGCTTAAAGCCAGAAAGCACTTCTTCTTTTGTATAATTGTTGTTAATCAAAAACTCACTATCTTTCTCACTAAGGTATTGATAGAAAAGAGCTGCCGCCATCACTTCATCATTATTTGCATAATCAATGTTATCTAAAAGTATATTCTCTGCTTCGTTAATTTGCCCTGAATCAATCATATCAAGAAAACTTTTCAAATTTTTCCCTGACACTTCATATTTGTTTTCTTTTTCAAGCTCAACAGAAACATACTTTTTCCCATATATTAAAGAGAATAATATTCTCACCATTTCTTTTATCATTCGCATAATGTAATCTTTCTCATCCGTGAAATACATTTTCCACCTCCTCAAATTCTAAATTTATCTTACTTTCCCATAAATACATAAATCAAAAATATTGTTATTCTTAATAACTGCTTTTTCCATTTTTCCTTCAAGTAAAAAGCCATTTCTTTCTAACACTTTTCTTGATGCGATATTTGCTTCATATACAAGCCCTGTAATACGGATAATGTCTAATGTTTCAAATGCAATTTCACAAATCTGTCTTACTGCTTCACTCATAATGCCTTTTGAATATACTTCCTGCAATAAATAATAACCAATTTCAGAATCCTTGCGATACACATCGTCCTTCTGTTCAACAGATATCGTTCCTACAATTTTACCATCAACAACAATCTCTCGAAAGACACCTTTTTTACCTTCGTTGTCTTTTACCATGGTTAACCACCACTCAGCAGATGCATTTGTATATGGATTAGGTAATCTATCAGATAAAAAACTTCTATCAATTGAATTACACATTTTTATTAATACTTCTTTATCTTCAACCGACCACTTTCTTAATTCTATATTCATATCTATGTTCTCCTATAAATTCCGATTTTCTTGATTCTGCAAACTTTATCGTCTTGTTCCATTCTTATCAAAATTCTTTTTTAATGCTATTTCTGTTGGGAGAATAGACCCAATTAAAGGAATAAGTTGAACACCACAAATAATTCCTCCCATACTCCCAACACAATCTTCATTTTTTCCAATTACTAAAAGCATGAATATTACTGTTATCGGCAACATAACCATTCCACAGACATACCAGACTTTACCACAATATTTATGAGCAAATTCCCATGTGTCTTTATTCTTCATAGACATCGAAGTTCGATATCCAAATACTGAATTTATTTCCTTTGGAGCCTTTTTCATAAAATATCTTCCAAAACCAATCATCGTAAATGGAAGAAGCAAATCCATAATCAACATAAAAATCCAAAACTTCATTGTGAATCTCCTTTACTATAACTTCCGCTTTGTATTTTCGTTTTTATTCTTTTTTGTAAAATTCTTTCAAATTTAATTCACGTTTCAATTCTTCCTCTGACGGCAGATAGGTGAAATATTTCGATGCAAATATCTGGTGATTATCTTCAGGAAGCGTATATTTTACAATAGAATCTCCCTTATCTGCACAAAGTACAATTCCAATAGGCTGCGTGTCTCCTTCATTCATCATTTCACGAGTATAGTAATTCACATACATCTGCATTTGTCCTAGATCCTGATGGGTCAGTTTACCCATTTTCAAGTCAATGAGAACGAAACATTTTAAAATATAGTTGTAAAATACCAGATCAATAAAAAAGTCCTGTCCATCCAATGTAAATCTTTTCTGGCGTGCTACAAATGAAAATCCTCTTCCAAGTTCCAAAAGGAAATGTTGAAGATGATCAATCAATGCCTGTTCCAAATCTCCTTCATATACATGTGTGTCAGGCTGAATCTGCAGAAATTCCATAACATAAGGATCTTTCACTATTTTCTCATATTCTGGTTTTGGCTCTGTTATTTGAATTTCATTTGCAACCGCTATCTTATCCTGGCTTGCTAAAATACGCTGATAATACATCGTGTTGATCTGCCGTTCCAGTTGACGAACACTCCATGCTGCTTTTGCACATTCTTCCATATAAAATCTTCTTGCCTGTTCATCATTTATACGCATCAAGACACGATAATGTGACCAGCTCAATTCAGGACACAGTGTGTCTCGAATTGGAAAAGTGCAATAAAACTGCCTCATCTTACGAAGATTCGATTTATCAAAACCTTTTCCGAACTCTGCGGTCAGCTGCTCAGAAAGATATTCCAATAATTTCTTTCCGTATTCTGCGCGATCATTTTCTCCACATGCTTTAAAAATCTGTTCTCCAATTTCCCAATAAGTTGTTACCATAGCAGAATTTACCGCTGTGCTTAAACGATGTTGTGCAGACACAATAGAATTACGAATAGAATGATAAGTCTGTTCTGCATTTTGATTTTTTTGTAAATTATAATCCATGCTCTTTACTCCTCTGAATTTCCAAAATAGAACTTACTGTTCTTCTATTGATTCAATATTTTCAATCCGCATCAGCTTAACTACCTGCTTATCTTTTTTCTCTGTATAACAAATTTTTATCCATTCATCATCTGCGTCTATTATCTTGCAGGATAATTCAGTTTTTCCCGCAAAACTAAAAATGAACTCTGATCTGATAATACACTGTTTTCCTACAAGATCATTAATCAGCTTTGACATATATGCCACTCCTCTCTGCTTTTTCTCTAACCGTTTTACTTTCGTTTCCAAACGCTTTACTTTTCCCGGATACGCCGAATAACAAAGTAGCAGCAATAATGCTGCAATTCCAAACCATTCCATATTATTCTCCTTAGCAAACTTAACGCTAATATGTCTGTTCCTTAAAATATCTTTTGCCATTCAAATCATATCACACTATCAGCCATATTTCCATTTCAATTTACTTAGGCAAGTCACTTCGCTCAGCTACATTTCCCGTTGGCTTGCTTCTGTAACCAGCATCCTCTTGCTTTTCTCCTGCAAGGTTTCCTTTGCATCATCATCAATCGAATAGTTCTCATTTATCTCGATTTTTTTCGGTTGCCGGTCAAAATGGTCAAAGACTTCTTTCCATATCTGGATGGAACATACACACTTTTCTTCCATGAAACTATTGCTGATAATTATAAAAAAACAGAAGACCAATTAAGATCTTCCATTTTATAAACAAACCTCTATATAAAACTATATATCCTGCCCATTTTTAATAAAAACAGACAATCGGCACACTTTCGTCTATCCTATTATAAAGTTCTGCCGCTTTGTCCGCCGGAAGATTAATGCATCCATGGGATCCACCACCTTCTCGGAAACGATTTCCTCCAAAGTATGGCTGCCATGAAGCATCATGAAATCCAATCCCCCCATTAAAAGGCATCCAGTAAGTTACTGGTCTTTCATATTCATATTTCCCATTTTCCAACATCTTTCCTTTCAGCACAGATGGACTTTTCTTGTAATACAGTTGAAAAATTCCCGGTGGTGTCTGCCGTTCTGCATACTGCATATCTCCTGACACAATATCCGATTCCAAAATGATCGAACCATCCTGATAGTAATATAAATGCTGTGCAGACAGGTCCACTTCAATATACGTGCTGCCTATATCATTCATACCCCGTGCATTTGCCCGCATAGCGTATACCGGTTCCCGGTTTATCTGTACTCCTGCAATCATTTCCTGCATAATGGTTTCTATTTCCTTTTCCTGATCGATCTTCCATCCATAAACGGAACTATACACCTGAACAGTACGTCCGCTTGTTGTACAAAATTCCCTCTCTGTATTTACGGTATCATGTGTGGCAGCCAGCTTTGCCACATATTCTGCCACGTACTGTCTCAGTTCATCCTCATTTTTTTGCAGCCGTCCTCTCTCATCAAAAATGAGCCAGTTTCTGATCTCGTCCCCCTCCAATGTTACCGTTTCTTCTCCAAATATATATACGATTTTGGTCCGGATCAGATTTTGGCATTCTTCCAATGAATTTTTAAGATCTGGATCATCTTTCATTACTGCCGCTTTTACATAAACAGCCGGACAGCTATTCAGGTCAATCGTTCTTTTTTTGTCAGTAATCGCTTCTGACAGTGCCTGATAAGCTCCATTGAAATCCAGGGTATTCCCTTCTGTTTCCGGTACGATTTCAAACTTCGAATCTTTATAAGCTACATAAGCATCTTCTGGTGCTGTCTGATTCTCTTTTTTTACACATTCCAGTTTTTCCATCTGTTCTTTTAACTTCACTTTATCATAGGTCATGTTTTCCTTGGCTGTATAATTTTGCTTTTTCCAAAATCCCCGAACCCATTTATATGGTTTTTGTTCATCCAGATATTGGGAAATACTGCCATCCGAAACATAACGATATCCGATCAATTTTCCATTGATACTCTGTGATTTCAGATTTCTTGCCTTTACTTCCAGCAGATAATCCTCTGCTTTTTTAGCAACCGCCTGTTCTGCCTCTTCCGATGTTTTTCCAGAACAGTTAATTCCATTGATCGTTGTTCCCCGAAAAAATCTGTCTGAATAGTAATAAGACATTCCTGCATAGCCAGCCATAGCAAAGAACACTATGATGACAGTGATCATTATCCACATTTTTTGCTTTCCATTATCCTTACCGGTTATCTCTTTTCTTTTTCCCATCCATGCCCCCTGTTTTTAACGATAAACAGCATTCAGACAAACTTTTTAAATCGTCTGATTTTAATATCTCCGATTTAATAAAAAATAACCAAGGCTGCTGGAAAAAACATTTTCTTTTACAAACAGTAAGCTGATTTCTACAAAACATTTTTCCCCTGCTCTTTTACGGATAGGAACACCGCATCATCATTTATCTCACATTTAGCACTTTTGGGGTACTTTCAGACACTTTCCTTTTTCTCTGTGAACAGAACCCTGAAAACAGGAAAAAAAGGGCTGCCATGACCGGTCAGGGATTTTTCATCCTTGACTGATTCACGACAGCACCTAATCAGATCTCACTTATTTTCTTCTATACAAAATCGCTTCTCTGTTTTCTCCTTCTGTCCGGCCGGATTATACACGTGTTTGTTTTACACTAATCAGATGCAGATACAAGCAAATCGGTTCTCATAATAATAAATTTTTTCTTTCTATCGAATTTTCCTGGTTCATTTGATAAAATGTCCTTATCTAACAGGAGGTGATTTTTTGAAAAGAGTATTTGATAGTCCTTTTTTGAATAAAGCTGCACTGGTGCTGATCTGGCTTCTATTAATGGGCGGGACATTCTTTTATGCCAATAAAAACTATTTTCTTTACCATGAAAATCCAAATTTAATCAAAGCAGACGGATATTATCTTTATAATTTTGGTAGTCCGCGTCATTATTACTGGGCACTGCCTGTTAAATTCACCCATGAAGGCAAAGTATATCATTCTCAGCTTCCTTTAGATATACGAGATGAAAGTTCATCCTGTACTGTAGATCTTCGCATTTACATACCGGCAGATTCTTCTGGCAGTGCATTTGCATTCCGAAACAATATCACCATTCCTGCACTATGGAGGATCTTTATTTTTGTTCCACTGCTACTTCTTCTTACATCTAAAAGAAAAGCCTAGGAAGGTTTCACACCTTATAAAAAATATTCTATTTTCATCATCTTCCTTAAAAAAAAATGGGAGGTTTCACTTACCTCCCATTTCCCAAAGAATCCTTTTATTTCAATTTTTATAATGTTTCAAGAAAACGCATGAATGCTTCTCTTCCCTCGGTCGTACATTTGTATACTCCTGCATCTTCCAGAACATGGGTAAATACGATTCCAATCTCTTTCTGAAGAATGCCATGGATGTTTTCTTTTGTGATTTCCGAATATTTCGGAAGAAACTTCTTAACCCACTCTGCATGTTTCTCAATCTGTTCATTTGAAGAAATATCTTTGCCTTCGAGAATATACTCTTCCAAAAGTTCCATCTCACCTTTTAATCTGGCCGGAAGAACTGCAAGTCCCATAACTTCGATCAGACCGATATTTTCTTTCTTAATATGATGATATTCTGCATGCGGATGGTACACTCCCAGCGGATGTTCTTCTGTTGTGATGTTGTTCCTTAATGTCAGATCCAGTTCGTAGGTATCACCTACTTTACGTGCAATTGGTGTAATTGTATTATGTGGTTCTCCATTGGTCTCAGCATAAATAAATGCTTTTTCATCGGTATAGCCTCTCCATACTTCCAGCACATGTGTTGCCAGATCTACCAAACGGTTGAAATCTTTATGTCGAATACGAAGCACAGATAATGGCCATTTTACAATTCCAGCCTCTACATCTTCAAATCCCGGAAGTACCACGTGCTGCTCAATTGGTGCTTTTGCCATTGCAAATGTATAATGTCCACCCTGGAAATGATCATGGCTTAGGATCGAACCACCTACGATCGGCAGGTCTGCATTAGATCCAAGGAAATAATGCGGAAACAGTTTTACAAAATCAAACAGTTTAATGAATGCATTTCTCTCGATTTTCATTGGAGTATGCTGGCAGTTAAACACAATGCAATGCTCATTGTAATACACATACGGAGAATACTGGAATCCCCAAGGAGTATCATTGATTGTGATCGGAATAATTCTGTGGTTCTGCCTTGCCGGATGATTAACACGTCCCGCATATCCTTCATTTTCCGGGCAAAGAAGACATTTCGGATAACTTCCGGATTTTACATTCCTTGCCGCGGCAATTGCTTTTGGATCTTTTTCCGGTTTGGACAAATTGATGGTAATATCAATCTCACCGTATGGACTGTCTACCTTCCACTTTTGATCCTTCTCTACACGATACCTGCGGATATAATTGCTGTCCTGACTCAGCTTATAAAAATAATCAGTAGCTTTCTTCGGGCTTTCTGCATATTTGTCCCAGAATTCTTTTTGTACCTGACCCGGACGTGGCATCAGACAGTTCATCAATCTGGTATCAAATAAATCCCGGTATACAATACTGTCCTCAATCAGACCTCTTTTTACGGCTTCATCCAGCAATTCGTCCAATGTTTCTTCAAGATTAACAGGTTCCTCAATGTTGTCCGGTTTTTCATAATCATCTTCATGAAAAACATCCAGCAGAAGATTTGTTGTGTAGTTTCTTTCACATTCCGGTGTCAGACCTGTTGTAATCCCATACTGTACCAGTTTTGCAATGCTTTCACTTAACATTTTTCTTCCTCCTGTGCTTCACTTTTAAATTTATATTTTTGGTAGCATATATACCGATTTCCCTGATAAGTCAGCATACCTCGATCACCTTTTTCCAGTTCACGAAAATCTCCCTGTTGTATTTGAAATTCCATCAAACTTCCATCCGTCATCTCAAACACAACACGAAACCAAGGTACATGTGCTTCAGACTGCATATGGATATAGATTCCTTGCTTCTTTTCAACTACAGTCGCATCAACAGATTCAACTGCCGCACTGCTGTTATTGCCAAAGCTTAACAACATTTTGGTAAATACAAACATCATGATTATGAGTGCTGCTATACAGATTATAAATGCCATCCTATTTCTCCATTCCAGATATTTCATCCTGGGTCTGACTTAAATATTGTTCACGATAAAGATTCTGATATTCCCTTGACATTACTTTATATCTTTCACGAGATACCCGGTTAAATGTCCTTTGGCTTTCAAATCCTGCATCCAGGCAAATGTCTGTGATGCTCTTATCAGTACATTCCAATTAATCTCCTGCAAGTTTTGTCTACTTTTTCTTCCCATTTGGCAAGTAATATACGTCTTCTGATATTATAATGTGCTTGTAAGATAAAGAAAGGAGGAAAACGAAATGAAAAGATTTAAAGCATACGTCAACTACCTCATGAACTTCTATGCCAACTACTTCAGAATTTACCGCTATATGTAAAGGACATTCCTGCCATCACAGGAATGTCCAATACGGAAACCCAGTTTCAATGGTTTCCCTTATTATACTCTAATTTAGTTGCATTTGTACATGAACAGGATTCTCGAAAACATAGACAAAATTGAACAGAATTATGAAAATACTCTTACCAAGTTTTTTGATTTGTAAACCACTTATTAGCAGACGGATCCGCCAATGCTGAAAACGGATAGGCCGTTTTCCTTTCAGCTTTCAATTTGTCCAATTAATAATCTCTGAATTTTCATACATCTGATGGATTTGCATTTTTCATCCTCAGCATTCTTTGAAGCTGCTCTTCTGTAAATCACAGATCGTGCAGTATTTTTCCGAAATATAGAGGCTAGATATCAGACCGCTTCATTGCAATTATAAACTGTTGATTTACCAAGATTATTTACATATACGGTAATCAAGTCGCCTTTCTTAAGATCCGGCTTTTCCCATATCAAACGGCTTTTGTGATAATACACTTTATCATGATATGTAAAACTATATAAAATCCTGTATGGAATCTGTCTTCTATATCTTGTGTATTTTTGCAAATATACTTTTTCTACCAAGCCCTTCACTTTTGTACCATTTTCGATTAATTGTAAATGTAATTTATCAAGTTTTGCAGTATAAATTCCAAGAGCAGCACTTATTATACACAAAAGCACTCCCGCTATAGAAAACACTGTTCCCAACATGTCTGGATTCTGAATGCCTGAGTTTACTGCTGGTTTTAATATCCCAAGAAAACTTAAGACACCGGAAACAAGAAAGAATATTCCTATCCAAAAGAAGATAACTCTCAATAAATCTTCTGTATAGTTAAGTTTTTTCATATTTATTTTCTCCACAAGCATTCCATCAAAATTTTTTATCCTGTTTCAATCATATCTAATTTTACTTCAATTTAGTTAAATCCTCTAAATACATTTCTGTATGTCCACACTCTGGACAGACTGCAACTTTAACATCATCTATAGTTGTCGTTTTTTGTTTTTCATCTACATCTACAACGATCCCATAGCCACCGCCATTAACTTTAAGTCTTAAATCCGCTCTCATGACTGTTCCACACTTTTCACATTTTCTCATTGCTGTCCTCCAAATATATGTTTCGCTTTCCTATTTTTCTTACTATATAATAGCAGACAAAATATTAACCACTGAATGATCTACCGTTCATACGATGCAATGATTTCCTTACTATCCGCTATTTTATAATCAAGCGTTTCCAAATTACCAATCAAATCAAATGTCATATCCGCATTAACTTGCAATTCATCTTCAATCTTAACTGCAGACGGCTCAACTTTTAGAAATACTGTTAATCCATAAGGCTTCGTTTCAGACTGTATCTGTATGCTATCATAAGAATATCCTTCCTGATACTCTTGCCCACTTACAATATTTATAACATTCGAAGAATCTCCTACATAATCTGTCTTGTACTGTGACAGGTTAGGAATCTCGTACAGTTCTTCTTTTCTGCCACATGCAGAAAGCAATATTGCTGATACCGTAAATAAAATAATTGGAATTACTTTTTTCATCATGAACCAGCTCCTCTTCACACTTTGATATAAAACAGCCTGCCCAATGAACCAGAAACTGCCATATATTTGCTTCTTTATTTATAAGCAAGTCTTCTGACCGCAAAGGCTGATATTTACAGTAACAATGCTCCTCTTTCATCATTTTATACAGGTTCTACTGTTTTTTACGATATTTTGCGCGTTCCCTTTTTAGTCCTTGTTTTCGCTACTCAAGTAGTCATTTAAACAAACGAAGCATAAATCATAAAAATTTCTGCGATCAATATAATTCCTAAAACACAATCAATCATCAGGTTATATTGACCAACTGTTAGCCAAGTCTTCGAATGCATCAGAACATACTTTATACTTTTTATACCACTCAAGATTGTAACAGTCAGAAGGAGTATCGGCATTAAAAAAATTTCTATCTTATTGCCAAAGTCATCTGCGACTCCATTCCCAGCAAAGTGAACGGGAATAATCTCCGGTAAGAAAAAGAAGCTTATTATTGCAATCGCAATGCCAGCGATGCAAATTCCCCATGTTAATTTCCTGCTGCTTATACCATCCATAACAGTGCCTCATCTGGAACGATATCTAGTAAATATGTTTCCTTAGAAGAAATTTTTTCAAGAAGTTTTTCCAGTAAATTTTCTTCCTTACCTTCTGCTATTGGCAGAAGTTCCTTATACAAAACCGTAGGAATTCCAATAGAATACTTTTCTTCCTCATATACGAGAGAGCCAAATGTCCAGTCTTCCTGTTCCTCTGGGCCTAATTCCACGATCAACTCAACAATCTGCAAATAATGACACATTTGTAGGAAACTTAAATTAACTTTTATCCGGCCTTCCTCGCCCTCTGGATCTTTTTCTATTATCTCTATTTTATCCTTTCCCGTTACGGTCATTACAATTTAAAGAATTGAAAATCTCAATATTCGTAAGAAACAATAATCTTTCTGCAGAAATCACAATTATAGGCAGCTATGCGGTCTCCAGATATCCTTGCTGCCAACTCTGGATCCGTATTTAACCGCAAACTCTCAGAGCCTTCTTTCCACTCCAGTCCTGCCCCTGCACCAACCGCATGCAACTGACCCTTGCGCATTTTTCCTTCACAATATGGACATCTCATATTCACGTCATCTCCTTTAAGTAGTTAAAGTTCCTCTTGTTACCGAGTATTATCCTGTTCCTGGATAGCTTGTATATCTTCTTTCGCATATAATTTTTGCCTAAATGTTCTTTTCTATTTTTTCTCGTTTCATACGTTCTTTCATCAATAAAACAAATTGAAAGGTCCATATTACACACGCTGCAAAACACCCGATTCCACTGTATAATAAATCTATGGCTGCACCGACTACAAATGGCAGTGCCATCCACATCATCCGATTTCCATATACTCTGCACATTTCTTTTTCATCATACTGTTTTCGTTCTTCCTTAGATTTCATATTATAGCCAGACAAAAATGCAGCGGCCTTTCCATTTGATTTTACAAAGCAGATTCCGAATAAAAACATAATCACTGCCATTCCCAAATCAAAGATAACACAGATTATCATTGCAGACACCTCACTTCCCGCTCTGGCTATCAAATAAAAAAAGCCAAACACAACAGTAAAACTTATTATGTTTGGCTAGGTCAACTTGTTATTTTTTTATCACTTCTTATGGTTGTATTATACTATATATTTCTCTATAGTAAAACAATTTTTTATATTATTTTTTATTTTAATATTATATTTCTACTATCATCAATTTTTCAGATATTTCCAACGCATAAACAATGCTATTAGCTACAATATTTCCGGAAAATTCATCATAGGTCTGTGTTGCCACAAAGAAACGGCGGCTTTTTTTCTTTTACCGTCATGCGGCAGATAACCAATTCATTCTATTTTGAACTTCTTTTATGCTACCTGATGTCTGCAATAGGAATGAATTGCCAAGAATATAAACACAAATAATTCAATTCCTGCCGAAAGCAAAATAATCTGCGGTGTCCAGAAACTCATTCCACCGATATTCAGATAATTGAAATCTGCAAGCTGAGAAAGGAAAATGTTCTTCAAATCAATTCCGGCAGATGGAAGTATGGTAGAGAGCCATGTTGCTCCCATCGCCACATAAGCAAAAAGCGGCATGAGAAGAACTACAATAGAGATCAGCAAAACTGTCAATGTGTCTTTACATTTTGCAGACAGGAACAACGTACAGCTAACCGTTGCTAATACAGAAAGTAAGCCCACTGCTGCGAGAATTATCTGTAACTGCCCCAGATTGATGTTTGGCAGGTTAATGATAGAGTATCGCATCTGAAACGATGTTTTTAAGCAATCCGTCCCGAACGCTGCATGAAAAAGTATGCGCTGATTCCCTCTGCCACACTGCATATTGCTGTCATAATAAAATACTGTTCTTTAAGGTCCATCAGATGATATATATCATCTTCTGTCGCCTGTAGTCTCAAGGGCATCCATCCTTTCCGTCATGCCACGCTTATTTTATCCGGGGATTTCTTTTTTTCCTCTCGGCTTTTTATATAGTCTGTACATTCCCGGATGGTCTGTTCACACAGGTAATAAGAAAATTTCCCGATATGTGTGTCCTTTTCCCGGAGATTCAAACGGTTCTGAAGCCAGATATATGTGCTGTGTTTGGTCATATAACCATTTTTCCAGATTGCATCCAAAGCTCTGTGTGCTTCGATCCGCTTATTACGCAGATTGCTGTCAGCCATGGTTCCCATGGGACGCATACTTTTTTTGTGTGCCCCAATGTATGAATCACAGGAAGGATAGCCGCTGCATACATACAGGTATTTCTCCGGATCCAGGTTGTTATCCCCATAGACATAGGCTGCCGGCCTAAGTACCCCGGGTCTTTTGCAATATGGACAGTACAAGGTTTCCCGCATCTGTTTTTTCTTCTTTTTTGCCATCTGACGTCACTCCTTTCCATCTTTATCTCCGATGTTAAAGAAATCCCTTTTTCTGTGTCAACAGAATTCTTTGAAAATCATAAAAACATTTTCAGGAAGCTCTTTTGATAAGCCTTGTGATAATGCCTTCTGCCACTTCATAGTTGTCGTTGATGCGGGTCACCACAAATCCGATCTTATCTTTCTTTCCCGGAAGTGCGGACATATTGCAGGAATGTGCCACGGCATTGACTCCGATATCAAGGCGGATAAAATAGGTTCCCTTATAGACTTCCGTAATGATCCCTGTATATTTTCCCTGTTTATGGCATTTCCGGAGGTTATCTTTATTGATATTGGCTGTCGGACTCTTTGCATCCACTTCTATAATGATCTGGTCAACAGAGCTTGCTTCCACCTTATTGACCATGACCAGCACCAGATCACCTACCTGGAATTTTTCTCCGGCATCTACCATCCACTCCCAGGCCATGTCTCTGGCCCGGACAGATACTTCTACACCAAAGACTTCCAGGCGGACTGCTTTGGGAGCTACCGCGATCACCCTTGCTTCTACGATCCTGCCTTCATAGAGCATTGGTTTTTCTGTATCTTCCCCAAGGTAAAAAGTCTGTCTCTTTTTAAGCATTGCATCTTTTCTGGATGCTACAACGCTCCGGCTCTTGTTATCCAGATCTTTGATGATGAAATCAATATCACAGCCGAGCATGTTGTTAGCAATACGGACCTGACGGTTTAAGGTATCCGCGTTTTCACGCCCGTCTCCCTGAAGGTTGATCGTCATTTCATTCATTGGGATAATGATCCGGAAACCATTAAAGTATGTAACAGCAACCATCCATCCACTCTCCAGTTTTTCAATGCCCCTAAGCTGGCCCGTCAGGATCTTTCTGGTACGATGTGCATTCAAAAGCTGATGCCATCTGGCTTCTTCCTGTTCCTCCATGCTTTCAACCTGCGCGTCTACATCGATTGTCAAAACACCATCGTAGACCGCACGCGGAACATCTTTTTCCCCGTTTCCCGCCAAAACTGTTTTTCTGGTATCCTCCATATACTTCCTCCTGTTCTTATTTATTTTTGTCTTCTCTGCTCCATCCAGAAAACTCCTTTTCCTCCGGTACTCAGGAAAGACAAAAGAAGACACAAAAAAAACAGCCCGTTTAAAGCTGCTTTCTTCATGCCTTCTTTTTACAGATACCATTCTATAATACATGGAATTCTATGTCAATATTACCTCGATTGCAATAGTGTCGCATATTAGTTCCTTTTATGAAGCCTGTACGACAGAAGGATTTGGTAACACTAAGAACTGCCAGATTCCTGTGTCCTTATAGAAAATTCCATCTCATATGTAATTGTTTCATTATATAGTGTTTATTTCTTCCTCTTAATCGTCCCCAATAAGACAACCGACCTTCTTGTACATTTTTAAACTATAGATATTACGGAACAGTTGCAGTAGATATATATTTTTTCAAATAGCTGAAGGATAATACCTGATTATCTGTTATTTATATACATAATACATATTGAATTTTAGTAAAACTAGAGGATACATAAAAATGCCATTAACCAAAGAACAATTTCTTAAACAATTAAATTCTGATTGTTATTTCTCCACATACTCTTCTGCCATATGTACTGCCATAGCACCATCTGCCACTGCTGTTACTATCTGACGAAGTAACTTTGTTCTGACATCTCCTACAGCATAAACACCCGGAATACTCGTTTCAGTGTTTTCACCTGCCACAATATATCCTTTATTATCCAGTTCTATCTGATTATCTAAAAAATCTGTTGTCGGTTTTCTTCCTATACTCACAAACAGGCCGTCACATTCTATAATGTTTTCTTCTCCTGTAACTGTATCTTTCAACCGCACACCAGTCAATCGTTCTCCATAAATCAGTTCATTTACTGTATTGTTCCATCGAAACTCTATATTTTCAGTTTTCATCAGCTGGTCATGGTAGATTTTCGTTGCACGTAATGTATCTCTTCGATGAACAATGATGACTTTCTTAGCAATTCGACTTAAAAGAACAGCATCTGATACAGCAGAATTTCCACCACCAACAACCACCACGATCTTATCTTTATAAAACATACCATCACAGGAGGCACAATAAGCAACCCCATGACCTATCAATTCTTTTTCTTTAGCAAGGCCAAGTTCTCTTGGATTTGCTCCAGTAGCAATCACTACTGTTTTCCCAATATAAATTCCCGAACTAGTTTCTACTCTCTTAAGCTTTCCTGTTAAATCCATATTATAAACTTCAGCATATTCACTTTTAGCATCAAATTTTTCCGCCTGTTTTTGCATTTTCTCTGCCAATGAAAATCCGTCAATTCCATTTTCAAAACCAGGATAGTTATCAATCTGCCAGGTCAATGACATCTGACCACCTGCAGATAATTTTTCTATAACAATTGTATCAAGTCCTGCTCTGGCTGCGTATAATGCTGAAGTATACCCTCCAGGTCCTCCCCCTACGATAATCATATCGTAAACATGATTTTCATTCATACAGCAGTCCTCCTTTTATTTTTCCAATGCTTCATTAATAAAATTCTCTATCATTATTTTTGATTCAGGTGCAACAATAGAATCTATTGCCTTTCCATTTCGATATAAAACCAGCGTAGGAATCACCTCAATCTTTTCAGCTTCTGCAATCTGCGGTTCTTCATCAATATTTACTTTTCCAGCAACAAGAATATCGCTGTATTCTTCACTTATTTTTTCATAAGCTGCTCCAATTCTACGGCAATAACCACACCACGGTGCCCAGAAATCAACCAAAACCGGTTTTTCCTTATGAATTAATTGTCCAAACTTTTCTTTATTTATATTTATAGATGTCATATTTTTCAACTCCTTCTCCTATTTGAACTTAATATACCCCAAATAAGTGCTTGCTTCCGTGATGATATCACAGAAAAGTTGATTTACTTTATTACGCTTTTTTACTTCTATTTACAGCATATGTCAGTTATATAATTGACTCTTCTCAATAAATTAAGTATACTCTCATCTTTGACAGTTACAAAAAGATGGGAGTATTATACGTTCAATTCATTATTTTCGGCAAGTAAGAAATAATCAATATGAGAATCACATAACACAAAAGGATGTACTGCGGTAACTTCTACATTACCTTGGCACATCCTTTCGTACTATTATTTTTTGCTATTCTTCTTAATGGCAGCTGTGGCTTCCACATCCATGCTCACCACATGTATGTCCTTCCCCGTGGTTGTGCTCATGGTGAGAACATTTCACATCCGGATTATACTCAAGTGTTTCATTGATAAAAGCTTCTACTGCTTCATCTGCATCTCCGGAAACTCCTCCGAAAAGCTTGATGCCTGCTGCCGCTAACGCTGTCTGTGCGCCGCCTCCGATTCCGCCACAAATCAAAACATCTGCATTCAATGCATTAAGAACTCCTGCCAATGCGCCATGTCCGCTTCCATTCGTATCTACTATTTCTGAATGTACTACTTTTCCTTCCTCTACATCGTAAATCTTAAATGTCTCTGTGTGTCCAAAGTGCTGGAAAATCTGTCCATTTTCATATGTTACTGCTATTCTCATAATACCTTCTCCTTTTTCTGCTGCATATTTTTTGTAAATTTCCTGTTTGTAACATCCTCCAAAGCTGCAGTTGCCGCTCTGACCGTCACAGATTCTGAAATCCCCGCCCTCAATTCTGAGCGGATGTCCGTCAATAAGTGCATCTGCTATTTTCTTCCGGGCAATCTCGTAAATCCGCTGGACCGTCGTTCTTGCGATCTGCATAGATACTGCACACTGCTCCTGACTATAACCTTTCTTGTCCAAAAGACGGATTGTCTCGTACTCATCTACCGTCAGAACAATGGGTGTTTTTTTCTCCGTATCATCTGCCGGAAGAAATTCTAAAACATTGGGGAAATGGCAGACTTTTCTGCATTTTACTGGTCTCGGCATAAACTGCTCCTTTCTCGCTTTTCTTATATAATAGCCCTATAAAAGACATATGTCAATAACGTTTTTGACATATGCCTTTTATGAATCACCTTATAGTATTACTTCTTTTCATTATTTTTTAATTTACAGATACCCTGCGTCATTGTTCCCATTGGACAAAATGTACACCAGGTTCGTGGCTTATATAACACCATTACAATCAACCCTAACAACAAAGATGTAAGCATCAAACTATAAAATCCAAAACTAAACTGTGCCACCCAATCAGCTACTGTTCCGGCAGTGTATGTCCATCCCCACGGAACACGGAAGGTCCAGAATAATTTGATGGCTTCACGTAAGGATGATGCTCCGGCACCAACTAAATATGTCTGAAATACCATATTCCCAAACATTGTAACTGATCCCTTTCTTTCTGCAATCGATCATGTTGTGCTTGCAGTTGATCTATTTGTATTTTAATTTCACTCATCTTTTCTTTCTGTCTCCGCATAAGCATCATCAAATATACAACTACAAATACAAATAATAGTATTATGTACAGCATAAACTTCTCCTCACGACACATATATTTCGACGGTTTTCCGCAAATCAACTATTGATAATGGCATAGAAAGAACAGTTAGTTTTCCTGAATTCTTTTTAATCTCAACAGCATCAGGATTGCCTGTGATTAAAATTACAGGTGTTGTCCTGTCCGCACGCCATGGCTGATTCGGTTGGCTCGTCATATCTTCGGTAACAATCCAAAGATCCGGCTTATGTCTGCCTAATTTTGTTTTAGCACTTTCCGGTGTATAAAACAGCATGATCTGATCTGAAATAAACTGCAATGTTTCTTTTAATCCTTTTGCATAACGTTCACTGCCACAGACTAGTGCAATAATAGAAGCAGCTTTCTTTTTTTGTGTTACCTGAACAAAATCCAAAACTGGTGTATTATAGAGACTAAAGTCTTTTTCCAAATGAACTTTATCATAATAACTCTTTGCTGCCTTGCACATCCTCAGACAAAACTGTTCTATGTCTATATGAACATCGTTTCCGTTCTCCTGTATGTTCATACTGTCCAACTGACAAACTGACATTCCACAGTTTAGTCCAAGATGAAAGCGTATATTATTTTCATCATTCAAAAATCCTTTATTTTGATGAAGATATTCACATCGAAGCTGCCAACAGCGTTCTCCGCAAATATATGGCTTTTCACCAGATTGAGATAGTTTAAAGTAGTCCCCTGCATATTCATCAAACCAGCGAATATACTGGGTTCCCACATCACGGGTCGGATTCTTTTGCCGATCCAGCATAACCCGGCCATCTCGATAATGTTTAACAATTTCCGGGAAAGCAATACCTCCACAAATATCTGGCAAAGTCAATGCCAATGCCAGTGCAGACTGCCATCGTCCATCTACAATATTCAGTTCTACTTCTTCAATTCGGTCCAAAAATGTAAAACTGACATCTCCCTGCATTATTTATCCCTCCCTCATATTTACAACCGTCATGTACTATAGTCAGTATATTTTTATTTATGGCATATGTCAATTATTTAATTGACGCATCTTAAAAAAGCAAGTATACTATGTTCGTAAAGGAGATGACTGCTATGAGCTTCGAAAATTATTTTCCACTATGGAATGACTTAAATACAGCACAGAAAAAACTAATTTCAGACAATTTAATCACACGGGATGTAAAAAAAGGAACGATCATTCACAATGGAAACCTGGACTGTACTGGATTATTACTGGTTAAATCCGGGCAGCTTCGAACTTACATACTTTCAGATGAAGGACGGGAGATTACACTTTACCGTCTGTTCGATATGGATATGTGTCTTTTATCCGCCTCATGTATCATGCGGTCTATTCAATTTGAAGTAACCATTGAAGCAGAAAAAGATACGGATCTTTGGATCATCCCTGCTGAAATCTATAAGGGCATCATGAAAGAATCTGCTCCTGTCGCAAACTATACCAATGAGTTAATGGCTACCCGTTTTTCTGATGTCATGTGGCTGATTGAACAGATTATGTGGAAGAGTTTGGATAAGCGTGTTGCTTCATTTCTTTTAGAAGAAACATCCATTGAAGGAACAAATGAACTGAAAATCACTCACGAAACTATCGCAAACCATCTTGGTTCCCACAGGGAAGTTATCACTCGAATGCTTCGATACTTTCAAGGCGAAGGACTCGTCAGACTCTCTCGCGGCAAAATAGCAATCCTTGATTCGAAAAGACTGGAAACACTACAAAGATCATAAAACGTTTTTTTCTCTAAAGAATCCTCCATTTATCAGAATTATGAAAGTCATTCTAATAAATGGGGGATCTTTTTATACTACAATCAAACTATAAAAATATTTTATTTATTTCTAATAATCCATACCACATGCATATGATCTTTCAATCAGTGCATGGTCATTAGCCACTGCATCATAAAAGCGGAATCCACCTGAAAAGTTGTATGTTTCATATCCATTTCCTTCCAAAATACGGCTTGCAATATAACTGCGTAGTCCACTCTGGCATATCAGGTAAACGGGCTTTCCCTTCTCAATTTCATTGATACGTTCCCTTAGTTCATCTACAGGAATGTTTTTGAATCCATCCATATGCCCCCTGTTAAATTCACCTACAGTTCTCACATCCAGCAACACAACACTTTTATCTCTAGAAATCTTATCCATATCTTCCAGATGCCATTGTTTTAAGGTACCTTTTGCTATATTGTCTATCATGAATCCTGCCATATTTACAGGATCCTTGGCAGAGGAATAAGGCGGTGCATATGCGAGATCCAAATCCTTCAGCTGGGTTGCCTTCAGCCCTGCATGAATTGCTGTTGCCAGCACATCAATACGTTTATCAACTCCTTCATATCCAATAATCTGAGCACCAAGCAAACGATAGGTCTCTTTTTCAAAAACCACCTTCATGGTCATCACTTTTCCACCAGGATAGTAACCGGCATGACTCATAGGAGAAAGAATTACTGTATCTACCTCTAATCCTGACTTTTTGGCATTGGTTTCATTGATACCTGTAGTGGCTGCTGTCATATCAAACACTTTTATAACGGAGCTTCCCTGACTGCCCAGGTAACGACTATCACCGCCACAAATATTATCAGCGATGATTCTGCCCTGTTTATTGGCTGGTCCTGCCAAAGAAATCAGCGCATCATTACCCGTAACATAATGTTTTACCTGAACTGCATCACCTGCAGCATAAATATCCGGTACAGAGGTTTCCATTCTGTCATTCACTACAATACTTTCCTTGATGCCAAGTTCCAGACCGGCTTCTTTTGCTAATACTGTGTCTGGTGTGACTCCGATTGCCAGAACTACCATATCAGCCTGAAGGGATGGATTATCTTTCAACAGGACCTCCACTCCGGTGTCTTTTTCTTTAAATCCTTCTACTGTATAGCCCAGTACCAGTTTTATCCCATGTTTTCTCATTTCATTATGGATCATGGATGCCATATCCGGGTCAAAAGGGTTCATCAGCTGCTTAGGCCGCTGGACAATCGTAACATCCATGCCAAGCTCCCTCAAATTTTCTGCCAGTTCCAGACCAATAAAACCACCACCTGCCAATACAGCCGATTTTGGATGATTCTTATTTATATATTCCTTTATCCGAAAAGTGTCTTCTACAGTACGAAGTGTAAAAAGTTTATCAATACCTACTCCGGGAAGTCTCGGCTGTGTTGGCTTTGCACCTGGAGAGAGGATCAGCTTATCATATTTTTCTTCAAATATCTCACCATTCTCTAAATTTTTCACTGAAACCGTTTTACGTTCCGGATGTATGGAGATAACTTCATGATGAATTTTCATGTTAATACGGAAGCGTTTAAAAAAACTCTCTGGTGTCTGTAGTGTAAGTTCTTCCGGGTCTGTGATCACGTCTCCAATATAATATGGAAGTCCACAATTTGCATAGGATATGTATCCGGATCTTTCAAACACAGTAATTTCAGCATGTTCATTCAGTCTGCGTATTCTTGCTGCGGCTGTAGCTCCTCCGGCTACACCTCCTACAATTATTACCTTCATCTTATTTTTCCACCTTTCCTGAGTAAGCTACAATGCCACCGATATTATTTACTTTAGAATATCCCATTCGTTGCAGTATCCCAGTTGCCTGGCGGCTTCGTGAACCGGAATAACAGTATACAAACAGTGGGATATCCTTATTCTTCGCTACAGAAGCAATATTGTCAAGTTGCTGCAACGGCACATTTTTACTTTCTGGTATATGTCCTTCCTGATATTCCTGCGGTGTACGTACATCCAGCAGAACTGCATCATCAGTCCTTTTATATTCTTCTATGCCTTGATTAATATTCGACTGTTTAAAGAGATCAAAAAATCCCATTAGCACACCCCCCCCCTAAAGCATTTCTAAAATCGCATTCTTAGGTCTCGCCCCTGAAACCTGCTGTACAATCTTCCCATTCTTCATAACCACTAAAGTTGGAATGCTCATAATACTGAACTTATTTGCCAGTTCAGGCTCTTCATCTACATTAATCTTTCCAACTTTAATATCTCTACGCTCACTTGCAATCTCCTCTACAATAGGTACTACCATACGGCAAGGCGCACACCAAGATGCCCAAAAATCTAAAAGAACGGGTTTATCGGAATTCAGTACTTCGTTCTGAAAATTATTTTTATTGATATTAATAGCAGACATTTTACAGTCCTCCTTATCTTTCTCTTTTTGTAGATTTATTATAGTCTTAATTTCATTTATTTTCCGTGATTACATCACCATACCTCATTAACTTAACTTCTTGCCATACCATCTACACTTAATATAACACCTGTAATGTAACTCGCCTCATCTGAAGCAAGAAACACAAACGCGTTGGCAATATCTTCTGGCTGTCCAAGACGACGCAATGGAATTCTTTCAATCATAGGTTCGATAACTTCCTTTGGCACGGCCTTCATCATATCAGTTTCTGTAATCCCAGGTGCAACAGCATTAACACGAATACCTTTAGGTCCTAGTTCTCTTGCTAATGATACAGTCAATCCGTTTACTGCAAACTTCGATGCCGGATAAGCAAACCCACTTGGCTGTCCCGAAATACTCACCATGGAAGAAGTTGAGAGAATGACCCCCTTGCCTCTTGCCACCATACATTCTGCTGCTACACGAGTAGTATTAAATACTCCTTTTACATTTAGATCCATGACTTTATCAAAAGTCTCCTCTGTATAATCCATAAATGAGGTGTTTTCTGAAATCCCTGCATTATTTACCAGTATGTCGACACATCCATATTTTTCAGTTGCCTCTTTAAAAGCCTTTCTGACAGACTCCATGCTTGCCAGATTTGGACTAATTCCAGCAACTATTGCATTGGGATATTTTTCTTTTAATTTATCTACAGCAACATCTGCCGATTCCTGTGAACTTGCTGCCAACACAACTGAAGCACCTTCCTTCAAGAATTTATCAGCTGTAGCAAATCCTATACCACGGCTTCCACCCGTAATGATTGCAACTTTATCTTTTAATCTCATTTAGACTACCTCCTTACTTAGTTTCTAACTACATTATAAGCAAAAGGTAGATTATTTTCTGTGATATCATCACAAAATATCGCAATAAAAAACCCTGTTGCTCACGCACCAGGGTTTTGGTTTATCCATCTGTATTTAACACAAGATTAGGCTTCTATTCAACTTCTGAAAACTGATCTTTTCCAACATTACATAATGGGCATTCAAAATCTTCTGGAACATCCTCCCACTTTGTTCCTGGTGCAATACCACCTTCAGGATAACCTTCCTCTTCATCATATTCCCATCCGCAAACGTCACATACATATTTCATTAGTTTATTCCTCCTTATAAATATATTAATACACAGCATATATTACTGTTGTATCTGAATTATTTTGTAATCTTAGCACGAAAGTCAAGTGTTTTTAGCATTTCCAGAGTCCATGAAGATTGCAGTATGCGTATACTTCTTCTACATATTCTCCATCACAGAGGCAGAAATCCGCAATAGGTTCCTGTCCTGGAATTAGCTGTTTTCTATAAATACCCTGATTTGTATTTAGTGTAATCCATTCAATGAAATGATTATCAAGCATTGGATGTTTTATTTCACCGACCACAACATGTACATGCTGTTTGTCCACTGTATATACAGGTACATGCTTCTCAACAGCAGCATCTGTCACTCCAGCTTTTAACTCATGCATAGCCTCTCCGCAACACATTACTGGTACGCCTTGATCCTTTAACATTTCAATAATGTTTCCACAATGATTGCATACATAATATTTTACTTCCATCTTTTTTATCTTCCTATGTTTAAAATTTAAAATCCAATTGTTTCTATAACTTTCTTCAAAGCATCCGTCGATTCTTAAACTTTAATGCTTCTTTACCAACCGATGCAGAACCAACAAAGCCACAGCCTATCATTACTGCTTTTTTTAATAATCACTTTCTTCTTTGTAATAATCTCCTTCTCTTTAATAGTTCTCTTCACGTATTTCGAAATAACTCTGTGGATGGTTACATACTGGACATATCTCAGGTGCCTTTGTTCCTACCACAACATGTCCACAGTTACGGCATTCCCATACCTTAACTTCACTCTTTTCAAACACCTGTGCAGTTTCAATATTCTTAAGAAGTGCACGATATCTCTCTTCGTGGTGCATCTCAATCTGTTTATTGTCAATAAATAATAGTAATAATTACTATTATTATAATAATCAATATTACTGATTACCTTTTATTTAAAATAATCATTCAATCATCATTTTTTCCGTTCAAAAACATATTCTGCATCTGATGATAAATCAGAGCGGAATGAATAGCCTAGTCTATCAAATTTCTTAATATCCTCAGGATTTTCAATTCTGTTTTCAGCCATGAACCTAACCATTTCACCACGGGCCATCTTAGCATATGTACCTTTTGTCACCAGTTTATCTCCTGATAACTCACAAAATGTAATCGTAATGTATCTATCCTGTCGTGTCAGATATTTTTCTATGCACTTAGAGTATTCTTTCGATGCCAGATTGATTATAATCCTGCTGTTATCAATCACTGAGCGGTATAATAAATCTCCCCAGTACTCATACAGATTTTTTGTTTCTCCTATTCCAACCTTCGCCTGCATTTCCAAACGATAAGGTGTCACACCATCCCTTGGTTTTAGCACACCATAAAATGCAGATATTATTCTCAAATGATTTTGTACATACTCGAATTGACTGTCCTCAAACACGGATGGAGCCATATATTGAAAAGCAATTCCTTCATATGATAAGACAGCTGGGGTAAGTAAATGATAAAGATCCATGTTTTCCAATCTATTGAAGTTCTGTTCTGTAATTTTGTCATTACATTTCCAGATAGTCTTCAGTTCTTCTTTTGACTTACTTTTCAACCAACTTTGTATCTCTGTCGTCTTTTCAATAAATTCAGGCAATCCATCCGGCGCTATGCTGTCAGTATCTGTAATCATCTTTTTAGCAGGGGATAATATTATCTTCATTAATCTAATTCCTTGAGCATATTTTCAGGATCATCTGCAGCCTTGACTTTATCATTTGCCTTTATAATAATCCCCTGTTCATCAATAAGATATGTGGTTCTTACTACTCCCATAGAGACTTTGCCATAATTTTTCTTTTCTTTCCATACATCATATGCTTCAATAACTTTCCGCTCTGGATCTGCTAAAAGTGTAAATGTCAATCCATATTTTTCCTCAAATCTCTTATGAGAGGATACAGAATCCTTACTGACTCCAAGAATAACTGCTCCTTTTTCGGTAAACTGAGGGTATCGCTCAGAAAACCCACATGCCTGTTTCGTGCATCCCGCTGTATTATCCTTGGGATAGAAATATAAAATCACTTTTTTTCCTGTATAATCCGATAATCTATGTATTTTCCCATTTTGATCTGGCAACTCAAAATCCGGTGCCTTAACCCCTACTTCCAACATTATTTATCCCTCCCTTTCTGTATCTTTCTCTTTATTCGCCTTTTTCTTCCTATTCCCGGTAATCATTTTATGACCTGTATATATCGCCATTACCATACATAACATAGAACTTAAAGCAAAGTATTTGTGACTTGATTTTTGCTTTTTATATCCAGTGTAAAAAGTCCCAAGCATTGTGATCAATGCTCCTACTGACCAATATTTATGTGCTTTCATGTAATTCCTCCATTTTTTCAGTGTATTCAATTCTAATTATACGCTACCATATTCCTATGTCAATTTGATAATAGAGCATTCCTATAAATTTTTTCAAAATATCATTGTCAAAACTATGTATTGTTATCCTTTAATTTTTCTTTGAAATAATTGACAAAAAGCTTGCTTTCAGGAGATTACTATTTAATCTCTTTTCCATCTATATATAGTTGAAATTTATCAGGATTATTGACAACATCATAGTCCTTTCCGTATTCTACAGGTCTATATTCGGCTGTCATTACCGATTCCCCGTCTTCAATATCCTCTTTCCATAAATAGATGTTCATATCAATGCTCGTCGCATATCCTCTGTCTGTGGAGAATTTTGTCGAATGAAAAGAGACTTTACAACTTAAAATTGGATAAAAAGGACAAAAAAAAGAAGAGCTGCTTGCTCTTCCCATATAGTAGTAGTAAAATAATATGTCATGCCAGCGCAATATATTACCTAGAATATCGCTATAACAGGAAAGGGGCTGCATTGTGACAGCCCCTAATTTACTTCATCACGTTGTCTACATTCTGAGTGAACTCGTTCCCTGGTTTATTTTAGCATCGGTCTGGATTTTGTTTCATAAAGATAAATTTTGCCACAGAGCGGTCGTATGTTTTAATGTGTCCAAACAGCCAGTCGATTACATTTTTCTGTACAAGTTCACTGAACCGATCTGTTGGTCCTTCATACTCCTGAAGGTATTCATACAGTTCTTGAATTGTCTTTTTAAACTCTTCATGTTTTTCATAATGTTTTTCACGCTCTGGATAACCGGATTTTTCCTGAAGCTTTTCCTCTTCTTTGAAATGAAAGTCAGTATATTCATCCAGATAATCCAGCATTTTGATTGCTTTTACTTTGCTGTCGCCATTTTGACAGGCAGTTACAAAGTTCTGGATACGGTCAATCAATTCTTTGTGCTGTGTATCGATTGTTTTATTTCCTGTTACTAAATTGTCATCAAAGGTAATGTTTAAATCGTAAGTCATAATTTGACCTCCATTTCTTTTATATGTTCTCTTAGGCTCTTTTAATGTCTGGCAGTTTCGTACCTGCATTTTCTGCTTAGTCTTCTACAGGAACGAAAACATCTTTTCCTAATCCGCAGATTGGGCATGTCCAGTCATCTGGAATATCCTCAAATGCAGTTTCTGGAGCGATACCGGCGTCTGGATCTCCTACTGCCGGATCATAAATATATCCACATGGTTCACATTCATATTTTTTCATAGTCATTTTCCATTTTCAATGTCGATTTATTTTTGTTACCAAGTTCCTAGCAATTTTTCTAACACTTTGTTTCTTGTATATCTGTATTATACATGATAATTATTCTTTTGTCAATAATAGTAATTATTATTATTTTTGCACTTAGCATAAACTGATATTTGAATTGCACATTTACATATTGTATATATCATGGGAATAGTTGAATAAAAAAATGAACTCTATTCATTAAAGACAGAGTTGCTGGAAATTATTTCTCTCCAACAACTTTCTTCGTCTTTAAGTCCTTGAAACACAATACTGTCCCATCAGGTTCATCCAACTGTTATATTTATTCTTTTCACACACCTTTCGACAAATTTCATTTTCCATCAATACACAGAACATCTTATCATAATCAAATGCCCAAACAGCACCATTCACATGGTTTTCCACTGCTTTCTGATCTATGTACTTTAAACGTGTGACCATTTTTTCAATTTCTCCATTTCTCAAGTTACCGATATTTTTGCAGATAAACCGAAAGAAATTCAACGTTGCATATTCGTCATGCCAATGGAACTCTTCTGGATTGTTTTTAATTTTACTGGCTCGCTGCTGTTCTTTGATTATTTGATCAGCTACACCTTTCATCGAATCTTCGTATCTCATATTACTCACCTACTCTTCCTCAACACCCAGTGACGGTTTAAATCTTTTATCCTTTGCCTGCGGTACCACGATCTCGTAAAAATAAAATCCTAAATATCCAAGTGCCTGCTTCTTCATTTTATAAAAAGAAGTCCTGCCTATTCCTAGCTCCTGCTGTACTTCCACATCTGTCTTATTATAATGACTGCAAAAACAGGAATGAAGGATTTCACTGAGCATCACACCATTCGGTGCATAGAACTTCACCAGTGTCATTCCACGATAGATCATATCAGACAAGCCATAAATGATCATCAGGTTATTCATTTCCCGGTGCATCTTTGGCACATTCAGCTGATTGTTATAAATGCTCAAATAACTCAATGCATATGCCATATCTTCATTGATTTTCTCCTGGCACTCCATATCCAGTTCTTCCAATACAACTGGTTTTCTAAAA
Source organism: Blautia sp. aa_0143 (assembly GCF_004167315.1). Taxonomy (NCBI): domain Bacteria; kingdom Bacillati; phylum Bacillota; class Clostridia; order Lachnospirales; family Lachnospiraceae; genus Blautia; species Blautia sp. aa_0143. Next base: position 1,400 of record NZ_RCXU01000002.1, on the reverse strand, counting down.
TCAGTTTCTGGTAGCTTGTCATCAGTTCTTTAATATCAGTATAATGTCTTAATCCTGTGCATGACTTGCCATATGGAAGGTAATTTCTTTCACTGATTTAATTGCATAATCTCTGTCTGTCATCAGTTTCAAAATCTCCTTATCATCATCACACTAACTGGCGGTCTTTCAGACCAGTTCGCTTTCCCCATGATTTTGATGGGAAGCAATTACTTACTACAACTTGCAGAAGCGGATATCCAAAAGGCATTGTGGGAGCTGCCTTTGCTGACCGAAATCCATCTTCTTATGTAAAACCTGCAGGAATATAAAGGGAAAGTGACTATCCCTGCCGATTAATAATCCAAATAATATCGTCTATACCAATCTCTCCTTATTTTTCAAAGCATCTGTAAAATCGTTTTCTATCATTTGGTTATAAAGTCTCTTCTGCGCCAGTTCATCTGTATAATACGCATAGTCATGATTATAATCTTCCATAACTGTTTCTGCCGCCATAGATGCATAATCATATATGGTAGCTATTGAAAGATTCTTATCTATATTTTTGTAAATACCATATTTAATCTTTATTCCTTTAATCGGAGCATTCTCTACAAACTCATTAATAACATTGTCCATTCTCCGATGATCCAGCTCACAATCATCACTTAATAAGCAGAGAAAAGATGCTTTTTCTTTTCTCACCGGTGCTGCTCAAGTTCATAATGCCTAACTCATCTAATCTTATATCTGAATCCTCACTTGCAAACGCAAACACTATTTTTTCGAATGTATCTGCATTTCCAATTCTTGCACATTTCATACGATAACGCAAAATATCATTACCATTTTTTATCCTGTAATGTATTGTGAACTGTGAGACCAGTTGCAGTTGTTTGCATATATTATTAAAATCCGTAGCAACCAGCATTTTATTTCTGTCTTCTTCAAATACATTGGTCTCTATATACTTTTGTATTACGGTTTCATATGTTTTCTTCTCGTTCATTAATTCATCTAACTCTGTGTTTTCATTTAGATGTCTATAAATCTGAATGTACTGATCTTGACGATTTACGCAATATATACTACTAAACTCATTCCCCAAAATGTTAATAATATCCGTAATCAGCATTTTTCCCCTTACTCTTCATTTACATATCATTTTATTGTAATCCCTTGATCTTTTTCAAAGATACTTTCGCTGTTGTTCCAAAGTTTCCATGTCTCTCTTTCTTTAAAATACAACGAAAAGTGAACTCTTATGTACTTGAAGAATCTGAAATACGATTCCTCCCTGTAAATATCAATCTGTTCCACAAAGCAAGTGACATGCTCCCACCACTTAAATCTTACGATTTTGAAGTGGGGGCTTCCTGCTCGATTACCCTTTAGGGCAAAGCTAAAACAGGCTATCC